>NZ_JADBGC010000006.1:178998-414922 GCF_014892245.1 Microbispora sitophila
GCCTTCCGGGTGTTTGATACGCCGGGGGGGGGGGGGCCCGCCTGCAGGGGCGCTCCCCGCCCCCGGCGGTGCCCGCGCCCGGACGGGCGGGCGGAGTCGTGAGGCTCACATCACCTGGGCATCCAGGCCTGCCACTTGGCCGTGTTGGCCTCCACCCACTTCTTGGCGGCGTCCTCGGCCGACATGCCGTTGTTGGTGATGTCGTCGGCGACCGCGTTCTGATCGTCGTTCGTCCACTGGAAGTTCTTGACCAGCTCGTACGCCTTGCCGCCGGTGTCGGCGAACTTCTTGCTCACGATCTTGTCGAGGTCGTACGGCGGGTAGTCGCAGGCGACCTTCTTGGGGTCGCTGTCGCAGCCCTCCTCCCACACCGGGAGGTTGACCTTCACCAGCTTGACCTGGGTGAAGAGCCACTGCGGCTCGTAGAAGTACATGAGCAGCGGCTTCTTCTGCTCGCTCGCCTGCTTGGCGGCCTTGATCAGCGCGGCCTCGCTGCCCGCGTACACCACCTTGTAGTCGAGCTTGAGGTTCCTGACCAGCGCCTCGTCGTGGGTGACGAAGGACGGATCGCCGTCGAGAAGCTGGCCCTTGCCGTCCGACTCGGAGGTCTTGAACAGGTCGGCGTACTTGTTCAGGTTCTTGTAGTCGGTGATGTCGGGGTACTTCTGCACCATCCACTCGGGCACGTACCAGCCGATGACGCCCTTGTTGCCGGTGCTGCCCGCCTCGACGGCGACGTTCTTCTCCTCGATGTACTTCTTCTTGAGGTCCTTGTGGCCCCAGTTCTCGATGACGACGTCGACGGCGCCCGACTCCATGCCCTGCCAGGACGGCTCCTCGGCGAGCGTCACCTTCTCGACCCTGTAGCCGAGCTCGTGCTGCAAGAGGTAGGACACGACGGCGGCGCTGGCCTCGTAGCCCACCCAGCCGTTGATCGCCATCTTGACCGTGCCCGCCGCGGACGCGCCCGCGCTCGGCGCAGCCGCGGAGTCGTCCTCGACCTTGGCCCCTCCGCAGGCGGCCGCGCTGAGCCCGAGAACGAGAACTCCTGCGATCAGGCGTAACTTCTTCATGCGTTCCTCTTCTTGTCGGGAGAGCGGCGCCCGTTGGCGCCTTGCGTGATCCGGTCGAGCATGACTCCGAGGAGGACAAGGGCGACGCCGGCGGCGAGGCCCTTGCCGTAGTCCTCCTGCTGCGCGAACCCGGCCACGACGTCGTATCCGAGGGCCCCCGCGCCGACCAGCGCGCCGATCACCACCATCGCCAGCGTCATGACGATGCCCTGGTTCGCCGCCAGGAGCAGCGAGCCGCGGGCCATCGGAAGCTGCACCTTCCACAGCATCTGCCGGTCGGTGGAGCCCGCCGACCTCGCCGCCTCCATGACGGTGCCGGGGACGGCCCGCAGGCCGTCCTCGACCACCCGCGCGACCACCGGCACCGCGTAGATGAACGCGGCCATGATCGCGGTGAAGCGGCCGTTGCCGAACAGGGCCACGGCGGGCAGCAGATAGGAGAACGACGGCATCGTCTGCGCGGCGTCCAGGAGCGGCCGCAGCACGGCGGAGAACCACCGGGACCCGGCCGCCGCCACGCCGAGCGCGAGCCCGGCGGCGATCGTGATCACCGCACCGACCAGCACCATCGTCAGCGTCTGCATGCCGTGCTCCCACAGGCCGAGCGCGGCGACGCCCAGGAGGCAGGCGGCGGCGACCAGACCGGCCACCATTCCGCTCACCCGCCAGGCGAACACCAGCACCGCCGCCGTGACCAGCCACCAGGGAGCGCTGGTCAGCACGTCCTGCAGCGGGTTGAGCAGGCCGTACGCGACGGTGTCGTTGAGGAAGCCGGTGAAGGTGTACCAGTGCGCCTCGATCCAGTCGGCCACGTCGTTGATCGGCCGGATGATCTGCACCTGCCACTGCTCGGGGAACTCCTGCGCCAGCACGGGGGTCAGGGCGAGCCCGGCGGCCGTGAGGAGGGCGAAGCCGCCCCAGCGGATGGCCCTCGCCCGGGTCCCGCCCTCGCGCCGCTGCGCCGCCGCCCGCGTCACGCGGTCGAGCACGATGGCGATCAGCACGATCGCGACGCCGGGCACCAGCGCGGCGCCCACGTTGACCCGGGCGAGCGCCCGGATCAGGTCCTCGCCGAGGCCCGGCGCCGCGATCAGCGCCGTCAACGGCACCATCGACAGAGCCGCGGCGATCGTCTGGTTGACGCCCAGCATGATCGTGTTCAGCGCCAGCGGCAGGCGGACCTTGCGCAGCGTCTGCCAACGGGTGGCGCCCAACGACTCGGACGCCTCCACCGTCACACCGGAGACCCGCTCGATGGCCAGCGCGGTGATCCTGACGGCGGGCGGCATCGCGTAGATCGTCGTCGCGATCGTCGACGACGCCGGCCCGATGAGGAACAGCAGCACCATCGGCGACAGGTACGAGAACGTCGGCATGATCTGCATGACGTCGAGCACCGGCGTCACGATCCGCCGGACGCGGGGCGAGCGGCCGGCCCAGATCCCCAGCGGGATACCGAACAGCAGCGACAGGACCACCGCGGACAACGTCAGCGCGAGCGTTTCGACGCTCGCCTCCCAGAACCCGAGCACGCCGAGGCCGGCGAAGCCCGCGAGCGACACGAGCCCGATCCGCCAGCCACCCGCGAGCCAGCCGAGACCGGCGGCCAATCCGACGAGCCCGGGCCACCCCAGCGCGACCAGGGCGCCCTGGATCAGCGCGAAGACCTCCGCCGCGCCCAGGCGGAGGTAGTTGACGACGTACAGGAAGATGGGGTTGCTGTTGCGGTTGGCGTCCACCCAGTCGCGGGCGTCGTTGAGCCAGTGGAACAGGGTGGCGTCGTCGTCGTGCGGCAGCACGGCCTTGCCGCTGAAGGCCACGTAGAGGGCCACCCCCGCGACCACTCCGGCGACCGGCGCGACCCATCGCGGCAGGCGCCGGGCCGGCCCCGGGGTCTGAACGGGCGGCGCCACCTGAACAGGCCCGCTCACCATCTACGCCTCCCCGGGCGCGCCGGCGACGACCACGGGCCCGGGCTCGGGCCGCACCGCGCCGAGGAGATCGACGCGGCTGACCACGCCGACCAGTTCGCCGCCCGCGACGACCCGGATGGGCCGGTCGGAGGCCATCGCGGCCGGGACCGCGTCGTGGATCACGGTGTCGGCGGGGAGTTCGGGACCGTCGAGCGGCTCGTCCGGCTCGGGAGCGCGGGAGATCCAGCGCAGCGACAGCACCTGCGCCCTGGGAACGTCCCGCACGAAGTCGGCCACGTAGTCGTCGGCGGGCGCCCCGACCAGTTCCTCGGGGGTGCCCACCTGCACGATCGCGCCCGCCCGCATGATCGCGATGCGCTCGCCGAGCTTGAGCGCCTCGGACAGGTCGTGGGTGATGAAGACCATGGTCTTGCCGACCTCGCGGTGCAGCCGGATGACCTCGGCCTGCATGTCGCGGCGGATCAGCGGGTCGAGCGCGCTGAACGGCTCGTCGAACAGCAGCACCTCGGGGTCGACGGCGAGGGCTCGGGCCAGCCCGACCCGCTGCTGCATGCCGCCCGACAACTGCTCGGGATAGGAGTCCTCGTGGCCCTCCAGCCCGACCAGCGACAGGATGCTCCGGGCCTTCTCGTGCCGCTCGGCCTTCCCGACGCCCTGGATCTCCAGGCCGTAGCCGACGTTGTCCACGACCTTGCGGTGCGGCAGCAGCCCGAAGTGCTGGAAGACCATGCTCACCCGGTGGCGGCGAAGCTCCCGCAGTTGCTTGGCCGACATCGCGCGCACGTCCTGACCGTCGATGCGCAGTTCGCCCGCCGTCGGCTCGATCAGCCGGGTGAGACACCGCACCAGCGTCGACTTGCCGCTGCCCGACAGGCCCATGACGACGAAGACCTCGCCGGGCCGTACCTCGAAGCTGACGTCCCTGACGGCGGCGGTGCACCCCGTCTTCGCCCGCAGTTGCGCGGGCTCGAGGTCGGCGTCGGGGCTGCCGATGATCCGGTCGGCCTTGGGACCGAAGATCTTCCAGAGCCCGCGAACGTCGATCGCGGCTGTGCCCACTCTGATTCCCCTCACTTGGCGCTCGCCCGCGAGGCGGCGTGGACGCCCGGAAACGCCAAAGCACGGCGCGAGGCTGCCGCTCGCACGCCGTGAACGAAGAGCGGGGGGCCAACGACTCCTCAGGGCACATACACAGGCGTTGCGCTATGCGCAACACGCATCCTGTTTTGACAACAGGTCCGACGCTAGAGCTCCGCCGCCCTCAGATGGTGGGATATGTCACATAATCTTCATATCGTGATCGTCCGGTGATCTTTTCCCCTTAGGGCCCACCGGGGCAGTGAGGGCGCGGCGGCGAGGCGTGAGGAACGACCCCCGGAGAGGCGAGGCGGCGCCGGGAGGGCCGGGATCAGGTGGCGAGAATGCCTCCGTCGACCGGGAGCACCGCCCCGGTGACGTACGAACCGGCGTCGGAGGCGAGGAAGACGGCGGCGGCGACGAGTTCCTCCGGGTCGCCCGAGCGCTTCATCAGGACCCGCTGCTCCCGCATGCGGTCGAGGTAGCCGTCGGGATACTGCGCCGTCATCTCGGAGTCGAAGAAGCCCGGCTCCAGGCAGTTGACCCGGATGCCCCGGCGCGAGGTCCACTGCTGGGCGAGGTCGCGGGTGAGCCCGACGACTGCGGCCTTCGACGCGCTGTAGGCCGCCTGCGGCAGCCCGGCCGTGGTCTCGCCGAGCACGCTGCCGATGTTGACGATCGACGACCCCGGCCGCATGACCCGGGCGCAGGCCTGCGCCATCCAGTAGGTGCCGTTCAGATTGACGTCGAGCACGCGGCGGAACTCGCCGGGCGTCTCCCGCAGGGCGGGCACGGCCGTGCCGACGCCCGCGTTGTTGACCAGCACGTCGACGTGGCCGAACTCGCCCATGGCCGCGTCGACGAGGGCCTGGCACTCCTCGGGGACCGACACGTCGGTCGGGACCGCGAGGCAGCGGCGGCCGGTCTCCTCGACCAGCCGCCGGGTCCGCTCCAGGCCCTCGGGACGGCGGGCCCCGATCGCCACGTCGGCGCCCGCCTCCGCCAGCCCCCTGGCGAAGGCGACGCCGAGCCCCGACGAGGCCCCCGTCACGATGGCCACCTTGCCGTCAAGACGGAACCGGTCCAGGATCACGCCGCCTCCTCACTCAAGAATCGAACCCGACTCTAGAGGAAGGTTTCGCCAGGGCGACGGGCGGGCGGATCAGAGGCCGTACTCCTTGGAGATCCGCTCGTGCCGCTCGGCCTCGATGCCGACCTCGCGGGCGAGGTCGAGCCACGCCAGCGGGTGGGACCACTGCTCGGTGACGTCGTCGAGAACGGCGTCCAGCTCCGCCGGCCGCACGGTGGGCGGGATCGCGATCCAGCCGAACACGCCGGGAAGCTGCTCACCGGTGGCCGGGTGGGTGACGCGGTAGTTCTCGTCGCTGTAGACCCACATCGGCCAGCCGCGCTCGGCGAGGACCTCGTTGAACTCGGCCCACTCGTCCTCCGACGGCGCCGCGCCGTCGAAGAACCAGCTCGTGTAACCGCCCGGGCGCAGCATCGTCACCCCGGCGAACGGGATGACGAAGCTCTCCCGCTCCTGCTCGTTCTCCGGGATCGGCTCCAGCGGCCGGGGGTCGATCACGACGACGTCGCCCGCGTTGTACTCCATGCCGCGCGGCTGCGGGATCGCCAGGCGCGCGGTGGCCGGGCCGGTCCGTACGGCGAGCACCTCCCGCTGGCTGCCGTCGGGGGCGGGGAGGATCACCCGGACCAGGTGCCACTCCTCCTCGATCGGGCCCTCCCCCGGCTCGATCGGCATGCCGAGCTTGGTGCCCGCGGCGCGCACGGTCGCCCAGTCCTCCACCGCGGTGGACAGGACGATGAGCCGCCAGACGTCCTCCTCCTCGCCCTCTTCGGAGTCGAGCAGCGGCTTGAGGATCTCGGCCGCCTTGGCGTTGTCACCGAGCTGCTGGAGGGCGCCCGACCACAGGCGGCGCGCCTCCAGCCCGCCCTCGTGGGCGACCGCCTGCTCGGCCTCGGCCGCCGTCTCCTCCCAGCGCTCACGCGCGCGGTGGAGCCGTGCGAGCGCGAGGTGCGAACGGGTTTCCGGCAGCCGGCCCGCCAGGGTCTCCACCCGCTCGTCCTGCCGGGCCTCGATGAGCAGGCCGGTGAGATAGGAGATGTCCTCGTCGCCGGCGGCGGCGGGGTCGCCGTCCTCGACGATCGTCTTCCAGTAGATGTCGGCGCCCACCGGGGCGTAGCCGAGGAACCCGAGCGTCGTGGTGTGGCGCCGGGTGGCCTCGAGATCGGTGCCGGACAGCGGCCACAGCCAGCCCACCCACCGCTCGGGGTCGGCCGTGCGGCCGTCGGCGGCGTCGAAGTAGGCCACCAGCTCGTCGCGGGGGCCGGGCAACGGCAGCTCCTTGGCGGCGTCGGCCGCGGCGCGCAGCTCGGCCACCCGCTCGGCCAGTCCCTCGCTGACGCGGAGGTCGGCGATCACGGCCTCGGCGTAGTCGGCCAGCAGGCGGGCCTGCCACAGGCCCTGCCGGGCGACGGCCAGGTGCCCGGCCGTCAGTGCGAGCTCGAACCTGGCGCGGTGGCCGCCCACACTCTCGAAGTAGGCGATCCACTGGCGCAGGATGCGGCCGAGCTGCCAGGTGTTGGCGATCGAGCCGCCCGCGGTGAGCATGCGGACGGTGCGCGCCCACTCCACCCATTCACGCGCGTGGTCGCCCACCACGTCGAGGTCGGGCAGCGCGTCGACGGCCTCCTCCAGACGGCCGAGCGTGGCCAGCACCTGCGACCTGAGCAGGGCCTCGCGGCGGCCCTTCGCGACCGGGTCGTCCGGCTTGAAGCCGGTCGAGGCGTCGAGCGCGGCCAGGGCGTCGTCCGGGCGTCCGGCGGCGAGCAGGGCCCGCGCGGAGGCGGCGCCCAGCTCCCAGCTCGCCTCGCGTCCCTCGCCGCGCAGGCGCTCGACCGCCGCCTCGGCGTACGCGACGGCCTCGGCCGCCTGGCCCGCGTCGATCAGGGCCGCGACGTACTGCGTGGCCAGGCCGGAGAAGGCGAGGGAGTCCGGGCCGACGCCGTCGAGGGCCGCGCCGAGGGCGGCCAGCCGGGTCTCGGCGTAGCCGGGGCCGTCGGTGTTGGCCTGGGCCATCGCCAGGACCTCCACGGCGCCGGGGGCGGCGGGACAGTCGCGGACGTCGTCACGCTCGGCGAAGTCCGCCAGCGCGACGGCGTCGTCGAGCGCGGCCGCGCCGATCGCGCGGTCGCCCACCCGCCCCAGCAGGTGCCAGTAGCGCGCGAAGAACTCCAGCCACGGCTTCTCCAGCGTCTCGGCGTGCTGCGCGATCGCCGGCGCCACGACGTCGAGCTGGGCGAAACGGCCCTCCAGCGCCTGCGCGGGCACGTCACCCAGCGCCATGGCCAGCCCCGTGTTGCCCGCCTCGTGCAGTTCGCGCTGGGTGCCACCGACCCAGGCCCAGATGTCCACGTCCATGAGCAGTCAGTCTGCCAGGTCGCCGACCATGACCCAAACGAACGCGGCCTTCGGCTCACCGGCGCGTCAGCGCGCCCGGGCCGCCTGGGACGCCTCCTTGAGCAGAGTGCAGAGTTCGGCGAGCTCCGCCGGGCCGAGCGCCGCGTACGCGCGGGCGACGAGGTCGTCGGTCAGTTCCTCCGCCTCGGCCCTGCGCCGCGCCGCCTCCGCCGACGGCTCCGGGTAGGGCTCGGGCCAGGCGAGGAAACGGGCGACGTCGGAGGTGCGGTCGTACGGGACCGGGGTCCCGGTGTCGTCCGCGCCCACGAGGGTGGCCTGCAGCGGGTCGAGGCCGTGCGCCACCACGGCCGTCGCGTGCCGGGCGCCGCGCAGTTCCCGTACGACGTGGAGCAGGTGGGCCGCCAGGGCGGGTCCGCCGCCGGGCCGCGGCAAGGCCCGCCATCCGGCGAACAGCGGCGCGCAGAACGGGTCCGCGCCGTCGGCGACGGCGGCGAGCAACTCCGCCAGCCGGTCGGCGTTCCCGAGCCCGGCGAGCCTGCGCCGTCCCCAGTCGTGGCAGGCGCCGGCGTAGAGCGCCGCGGCCTCCTCGGCCGGGAGCTTGCGCCCGCCCTCCCACGACTCGCGGACGTGCCCGGCCGGGAAGAAGACGACCGCCGCGAGCACGACGTCGGCGTCCACCTCGCCGAGGACGCCGCACCTGCCCCGGAAGTACATCTCCCGCGGACCGAGGCCGTGGCGCTCGCACAGCGCCTTGACCTCCCGGGAGATCATGAAGCCCCCGCCGAGGGCCCCGATGGCCGCCTTCGTCTCCACCACCGCGTCACGCGGGTCCATGCGCCCTCCTAGGTCTACTCTCCAGACCCAGGGTGGCGGATCAGAATAAGGTTCTGCAAGTCTCCGAAACGATCAGAGGACGGCGGGCCACTCCCCCGAGGCGACGAGGACGGCGGGCCCGGCCAGGTAGCTCGTGTCCTCCTCCAGCGTGACGGTGACCGTGCCGCCGAGGACCCGGACCTCCCAGGTGCCGGTGGTCTCCCCGGCGGCGTGGGCGGCGGCGACGGCCGTCGCGACGGCCCCGGTGCCGCACGAGCGCGTCTCGCCGGAGCCCCGCTCGTGCACCCGCATGGTCACCTTGTGGTCGCCCACGGCGTTGAAGATCTCGACATTGACGCCCTCGGGGTAGTCCGCGCGGTCGAAGTCCGGCTCGCGGCCGAGGTCGAACCCGGCCACCGGCTCCTCCACGACGCACGCCAGGTGGGGGTTGCCCATGTTCACGTTCACGCCGCGGCACTCGCGCCCGTCGACGACCGCGCGGCTCTCCCCCAGCACCCGCGGCCTGCCCATGTCCACGGTCACGTCGCCCGTCGCGCCGAGCCGTACGCGCTTGAGTCCTCCGCGGGTGGCGACGGCGAACTCGCCGGGCGCCGCGAGGCCCGCGTCCACGAGGTAGCGGGCGAAGACCCGGACGCCGTTGCCGCACATCTCCGGAATGCCGCCGTCCGCGTTGCGGTAGTCCATGAACCACTCGGCCTCGCCGGCCTGCCCGGCCACCTCGGGGCAGAGCTTGGTTCGCACGACGCGCAGCACCCCGTCGGCGCCGATGCCCGCGCGCCGGTCGCAGAGCGCGACGACGTCCGCCGCGGACAGATCCAGCGTGGCGTCGGCGTCCGGCAGGATGACGAAGTCGTTCTCGGTGCCGTGGCCCTTCACAAACCGCATGGCAGAAGTCTAGGAGGCGCCGGTGATCACAGCGATCGCGCGGTCGGCCAGGTCGGGCGCGTCGAACGGCAGCCACACCACGCGAGGGTCGCGGCGGAACCACGACTCCTGCCGCCGGGCGAACCTGCGGGTGGCCCGCACCGTCTCCTCCCGGGCCTGCTCCTCGGTCCACTCCCCGGAGAGGAAGCGCAGCACCTGCGCGTACCCGAGCGCCCGGCTGGCGGTCCTGCCCTCGGCCAGGCCGCGCGCGGCGAGCGCGCGCACCTCGTCCACCAGCCCGGCCTCCCACATGAGGGCGACCCGGCGCTCGATCCGCTCGTCGAGGACCGGCCGCGGCACCTCGACGCCGATCTGCACGCTTTCGTAGACCGCGTCGTACGACGGCATCGTGGCGGAGAACGGCCGCCCGGACAGCTCGATGACCTCCAGCGCGCGGACGATCCTGCGGCCGTTGCTCGGCAGGATGTTCTCCGCTGCCACCGGGTCGAGGCCCTTGAGCCGCTCGTACAGGGGCGCCGGGCCGGTCTCGGCGAGCTCCTTCTCCAGCCGGGCCCGCGCGTCCGGGTCGGTCCCCGGGAACTCCAGGTCGTCGATCGCGGCGCGCACGTAGAGCCCGGAGCCGCCCGCCAGCACGGGCACCCGGTCGCGGGCGCGCAGGTCCTCGATCAGGGGGCGGACGAGCCGCTGATACTCGGCCACGCTGGCGGTCCGCGTCACCGGCCAGATGTCCAGCAGGTGGTGGGGAACCCCGCGCCGCTCCTCCTGGGTCAGCTTGGCTGTGCCGATGTCCATGCCCTCGTAGAGCTGCATGGAGTCGGTGTTGATCACCTCGCCGCCCAGCCGGAGCGCGAGCTCGACGGCCAGGTCGGACTTGCCCGCCGCGGTCGCGCCCACGACGGCGATCACAGGTAGCTGCCCCACACCCTCCAGTGTCCCAGCGGCGGGGAGGTCACAGGTCCCAGTCGAGGGTGGGCGGCAGGTGGCCTTCGAGGGTGAGCAGCCACCGCTTGGACTCCACTCCCTCGCCGCCGCTGAAGCCGCCGAGCCCGTTGCTCGCGACGACCCGGTGGCACGGCACGATGATCGGGATCGGGTTGGCGCCCATGACCGAGCCGATGGCCCGCGCCGGGACCCCCGTGCCGCTCCGCGCCGCCAGCTCCCCGTACGTCACCACCTCGCCGTACGGGACGGTGGCGAACAACGTGCCGAGGACCTGCCGCTGCAGCGGCGACATGAGCCGCCAGTCCACCGGGACGCGGAACTCCTTCAGCTCGCCCCGGAAGTACGCCGCCAGCTCCTCCCGGGCTGCGGCCGTACGGGCCGGGTCGTCGGCGACGGCCATCCCGAGGCGATCGGCGATGCGCTCCCTGAGCAGGGGGTCGTCCCGGAAGTGCGTCGCGGCGACCCCGTCCTCGGTGACGGCGGCGAGCACGTCGCCCAGCCTGGTCGGTACGGTCGCGAACGCCACCGTGCTGCTGTCCATGCGTCCATTCTGCGCGTCACCGGGCGGGGTAGGGTGATCGGGTGCTGGTCGCCGCTGCCGTCTGCCCGCATCCTCCGCTGCTCGTCCCGCAGGTCGCCGGGGCCGCCGCACCCGAGCTCGACGACCTGCGCGCGGCGTGCGCCGCGGCGGTCGGCTCGCTCCTGGACGCCCGCCCCGACGTGCTGGCCGTGGCCGGCGGCGCGGACGTCGCCGCGTCGTTCCCCGGGGACGCCGCGGGAACGCTGCGCCCGTGGGGCCCCGACGTCCGGGTCGGCCCGGGGGACCCCGTCCTGCCCCTGTCGCTGACGATCGGCCGCTGGCTGGTGGAGCGGGCGCACGCGTCCGGCTGCGACCTGCCCGCGCTGCGGTTCGAGGCGGCCGGATTCGACGAGCCGCCTGCCGAGTGCGCGGCGCTGGGCCGCCGCCTGGCGGAATCGGCGCGGCGGGTGGCGCTGCTGGTCATGGGCGACGGCTCCGCCCGGCGCACCGAGAAGGCGCCGGGTTACATCCATCCCGACGCCGTGCCGTACGACGAGATGCTCGCCGCCGCGCTCGCCTCGGGCGACACGGGTCGTCTGCTCGGCCTCGACCCGGACGAGGCGCGGGAGCTGTGGGCGGCGGGCCGGGCGGCCTTCCAGGTGCTCGGCGGCGCGGCGCGGGAGGCCCCCTCACCGGCCGCCTCCGAGCTGCTGTACGACGACGCGCCGTACGGCGTGGGCTACTTCGTCGCCCGCTGGGCCTGGTAGTCCCCGCGCTTCGGCACGGGGACGCGCATGAGGTCGCGCGCGGTCACGACGTCCCCCGCGTAGGACTTGCGCACCTCGTCCACGAAGCGTGGCTCGTCCGCCGTCGTGTACCGCTCGGAGAAGTGCGTGAGCACCAGCCGCCGCACCCCGCAGGCCGCCGCGATCTGACCCGCCTGGGCCGCCGTCAGGTGCCCGTACTGCGCGGCCATCGCGCTCTCGTCCGACAGGAACGTCGACTCGATCACCAGCAGGTCGACGCCGTCGGCGAGGGCGAACGCTCCGTCGCACAACCGGGTGTCCATCACGAAGGCCGCGCTCTGTCCCGGCCTGGGGGCGCTGCACTCGTCCAGCGTGACCGTCGTGCCGTCCGGCATCGTCAGCGAGCCGTTCCGCTGGAGCTCTCCGATCATCGGACCGCGCACGCCCCGCCTGGCCAGTTCCTCGGGCAGCATGCGGCGCCCGCCCGGCTCGTCCACGCGATAGCCGTACGACTGCACGGGGTGCGACAGCGGCCGCGCGGTCAGCGTCACGGGGCCCGACGGCCAGCGGACCACCTCGCCGGAGACCGGGCGGGGCGTGATCACGTCGGTGTCGGCGAAGGCCGACGCGTTGCGCAGCCTGCGCCAGTAGATCTCGCCGCTCGCGGGGTAGGCCGCCCGCACCTCGTGGTTCACCTTGTCCCTGGCGATCCGCTGGACCACGCCGGGCACCCCCAGGCAGTGGTCGCCGTGGAAGTGGGTGACGCAGATCCAGGTGACGTCATGGGCGCTCACCCCGGCGTGCAGCATCTGCCGCTGCGTGCCCTCCCCCGGATCGAACAGGAACCCCTCGCCGTCCCAGCGCAGCAGGTAGCCGTTGTGGTTGCGGTGACGCGTGGGCACCGCGCTCGAAGTGCCGAGGACGACAAGTTCACGAACGGACACACCGCCGATGCTAGGCGTTCACCCCGCCGCCCCGTCTCCGGCGCGGGGCTGTCAGGCGGGCCGGTCGGACGTGAGACGTCCGAGTAGTTCGATGAGGCGGGCGAGGTCGTCTTCGGACCAGTCCTGGGTGTGGGCGTAGAACTCCTTGCCCCGTTCCTCCAGGGTCGCCGCGACCCGCCGCCGGCCCTGCTCGCTGAGCCCGGCGACGATACTGCGCCGATCGTCAGGGGCGGGTGAGCTGTCCAGCAGGCCGAGCGATCGCATCTTGCCGATCGGGGTGCTGGTGGAGCTGCGGTCCATGCCGACGGCTTCGGCGATGACGCTGGGCCGTGCGGGCCCGAAGGCGTACAGCCAGCGCGCGATGGGGAACGCGGCCGGTTGCAGGTCGGTGTGGAAGTGCGCGGCGCTGCGCTCTCTCGCCCCCCTGGCTCCTCACCCGCGCACTCCTGCCCGCCTTGCGCCGGGCCCCGGCCGCCAGGATCGTCAACGTCGCTTCCCAGGCCTCCCGCCGGCAGGCACCCTCCGGCTCCCGCAGGACCTGACCGAGACGGTCCCGTTCACCACACGCGGATCAGCGCAGCACTACGGCAAGACCAAGCTGCTCGACATCATGTTCACCCTCGAACTCGCCCGCTGCCTGGCCGGCACCACCATCACCGCCAACTGCTTGGACCCCGTCAACACCACCGGCCTGGGCCGCGAGCTCCGCTTCGCCGCCACCCTTGAGAAGATCCTCACCCGGCTGTCGATCGGCGACCCCGCCCGCGGCGCCGGCCTGATCGTCACCCTCGCCACCGACCCCGCCTTCGCAGGCCGCACCGGCGGCTACTACACCGTCCGCAAAACCCGGCAGATCCAGCCCGCCTCACCCGGCGACGACCCCGGAACTTCAGGCCCGGCTGTGGCGCGAAACCGAACAACTCCTCAACAGGTGACTCCGATACATATCCCGGGAATTCCACCGAATTCCACTGGGATGGCATATCTGGAGTTCCCGGCAATTGACGGAACCACCGCTGGAATTCGCACGCGGCGGGCAGACTGAGAAATCGGAAACAACCGACCGCCGCACGGAAGAACACCACCTTGCCGGATTTCTCCCCCACTCCACGGCACCGGCGCGAGGGCCATCCCGTCCTCGCCCTCACGGGCGTGATCGGCGTGACCGCGATCGCCGGGCTCGGCGTCGTCCTGGCCGTCCTGCCCGCGCGGGACCCGGTGCCCTCCGCCGCCCGGCCGGTGGCCGCCGATCTGGGCGCTCCGGCCACACCGGCACGTCCGGCGCCGGGATTTCCCGCGGCCGGCCCCTTCTTCTCCCCCGCGACCGCCCCGCGACAACCCGCCTCCGAGCGGACGGAAACGGAACCGGAACGCGCGGCGGAGCACCGGGAGGAGACGGTAGAAACGGCGATGCGAGACGGCCCGGAAAGCGGGCAACCGGAGAGGGAACCGGAGCGAGAGCGGCCGGCGAGTCGACGCGGCGCGCTGCCCGGTCACGAGACCGAAGCGTCGCGGTCGTCCGGCCGCCACGCTCGGACGGCGAACCCCTCCACCGGGTCCCGGCCGCCCTCACCGGTCTCGTCGGCGCGGCGCGGCGGAAGCGACTCCATCGGTACGGCGAGCCGCACCGGGACGAGGGGGGCGCACGGGCCCCGACCCGCCCGGATCGCTTCCCCGGACACCTCGAAGCCGGCCGTACGGGGCCCTGCGACCGGCGACTCGGCGGCCGAGAACACAGCCACCAAGAACGCGGCGAACACGGCGGCCAAGGACACCGCACCCAAGGACACGGCGGCCCGGAACTCCACGACCACGAGCTCGGCTGCCCGGGACTCGGGCACGCGCAGCACGGCCGTGCCCCGCACCGGGGTGGACGGCGCGGCGCGCACCCGGATCCAGGACCCCTGCCTGCGGTTCGACGACGACCTGCGGCGCGCCTACTGCTACGAGGTCCTGCGCCGCCTCGCCCAGTGACCCGGCCGTCTCGGGGCTTCGTGCGTCAGACGGCCGAGCAGGCGGACGGCTCCGCGGGGAGCGGAGCGGGACGGCCGATGGTGGGCATCCCCAGGTTGACCGCGCTGCCCCGCTGCGGGGCGGCCTGCCGTGCCTCCCACGCGTCGCCCGCGCGGGTCCGCCGTACGGACAGGACCTTGTCGGCCACCAGGTGGTGCGGCGCGGCGTAGGTCACCTCGACCGTGACCATGTCACCCGGACGGGCGTCGGCGGCGGCATCGGCGGCGGCGAGGTGGACGAGGCGGTTGTCGGCCGCGCGGCCGGACAGGCGGTGGGTGGCGTCGTCCTTGCGGCCCTCGCCCTCGGCGATCAGCACTTCCAGGGTGCGCCCGACCTGCTTCTTGTTCTCCTCCCAGGAGATCTCCTCCTGGAGGGCGACCAGGCGCTCGTACCGCTCCTGGACGACCGCCTTGGGCACCTGGTCGTTCATGGTCGCGGCAGGGGTGCCGGGGCGGATGGAGTACTGGAACGTGAACGCGTTGGCGAAGCGCGACTGCCGCACGACGTCGAGGGTCTGCTGGAAGTCCTCCTCGGTCTCGCCGGGGAAGCCCACGATGATGTCGGTCGAGATCGCGGCGTCGGGCATCGCGGCCCGGACCCGCTCGATGATCCCCAGGTAGCGCTCGGACCGGTACGACCGGCGCATGGCCTTGAGGATGCGGTCGGAGCCGGACTGCAGCGGCATGTGCAACTGGTGCATCACGTTCGGCGTCTCGGCCATGGCGGCGATCACATCGTCGGTGAAGGCGGCCGGGTGGGGCGAGGTGAAGCGGACCCGCTCCAGGCCCTCGACGTCTCCGCAGGCCCGCAGCAGCTTGCCGAACGCCAGCCGGTCGCCGAACTCCACGCCGTAGGTGTTGACGTTCTGGCCCAGCAGGGTGATCTCCAGGACGCCCTGGTCGACCAGGGTGCGCACCTCGCTGAGGATGTCGCCGGGACGGCGGTCCTTCTCCTTGCCGCGCAGTGACGGCACGATGCAGAACGTGCAGGTGTTGTTGCACCCGACCGAGATCGCCACCCAGGCCGCGTAGGCCGACTCGCGGCGGCTCGGCAGCGTGGAGGGGAAGGTCTCCAGGGACTCCTTGATCTCGACCTGGGCCTCTTCGGCGATCCGGGCCCGCTCGAGCAGCACCGGCAACGACCCGATGTTGTGGGTGCCGAAGACGACGTCCACCCAGGGGGCCCGGCGGACGATCTCACCCTGGTCCTTCTGCGCCAGGCACCCGCCGACCGCGATCTGCATGCCCTCGCGGGCCATCTTGATCGGCCGCAGGTGGCCCAGGTTGCCGTAGAGCCGGTTGTCGGCGTTCTCGCGTACGGCGCAGGTGTTGAACACGACGACGTCCGGCGTCTCCCCTTCGGCCGCGCGGACGTATCCCGCGTCCTCCAGCAGCCCGGACAGCCGCTCCGAGTCGTGCACGTTCATCTGGCAGCCGTAGGTCCGCACCTCGTAAGTCCGGGTCGCGCCCTCGGCGCCCTGTGTCGTCACAGTCTGTGTGGTCGCAGTCATCGCACTACAAGGGTAGGCGCTTCCCCACCCCTGCCCGTACCGCGGACAGTGCGCACTCGATCGCGTACAGGGGCGACGACAGGCGGCGTCGTCACCGTGCGCCGAGCGCCCGGCCGGGTGCGGACGATCGCGGGTGCGGATCCGCTGTCATGACCCGGGCTCGCATCTGCCATTACCCAGGCTTGTGAAAAGCGAAAAGCTCGTTTTATTGAAGCGTTCATGTCTATGTGGTGCCCTTGTGAAGGCATCAGACCACGCTCCCCACGGATTGGCCTGTACCGATGTTGAACTGGAACCGATCATCCGTTCTCGTCCGCAGGACGGTTGGTTACTCCGCTGTCGCGGCACTGGTGTGCACCGGGGTCAGCCTGCTCTTCCTCGTCGTCGTGGGCAGCAAGGACGCCGACGCGGCCCGGGCTCGGGTCACCGGGGCGTGGGACCGAACCGTGCCCCTCATCAGGCAGGGATACCTCCCCCCTGTGCTGCCGGCCGGCCAGGACATCGCGATCCAGGTCCTGGACACACAGCAGCAGGTCGTCGCGTCCACGCCACAACTCGCCCGCAAGCCCCCGATGGCCACCTTCCACGCGACCAGCACGAACGTGCATGCCGAACGGGTGCTGTGCCCTCCGGCCGGGCTGAAGGGCTGCATGACCGTCTTCTCGTACAAGGTCTACCAGCCGGACGGGCCTTGGCTCCTCTACGTGGCGGTGCCCACGGTCCCCTGGTACGGGAACACCGCGGCGCTGACTTTCGCGATCGGCATGTCCCTGCTGACGACCGCGATGACGGCAGCGGGGACTTTCCATGTGGTCAAAAGGGATATGACCGCGGTGGACGCCATCCGCACGGAACTGGCGGAGATCACCGCCACCCATCTCCACCGCCGGGTCCCTGTGGCGCACAACAACCAGGAAGAGATCAAGCTCTTGGCCGGGACGGTGAACGACACCCTGGACCGGCTCGAAGGCGCGTACAAGCAACTGCGGCAGTTCACCTCGGACGCCTCCCACGACCTGCGCAGTCCCCTGACCGCCATGCGGGCTCAACTCGAAGAGGCCCTCATGCATCCGCACGACACCGACTGGCCGAAGACGACCGCGGCGGTGCTCGCCGGGGTGGACCGGCTTCAGGCGATCGTGACCGACCTGCTGACCCTGGCCAGGCTGGACGCCCGCGCCCCCCTCGACCTCAGTGCGACCGACCTCGGCCGGCTGGTCCGCGGCGAGCTCGACCGCCGCACCTACCGAATGGAGATCGTGAGGGATCTCCAGCAGAACGTCTTCGTCGACTGCGACCGGCTGCGGATCACCAGGCTCCTGGTGAACCTGCTCGACAACGCCGAGCGGCACGCCACCGCTCGGATCACCGTCAGCGTGCGGGCCGACGGGCCGACGGCGACGCTGGAGGTCCTCGACGACGGCGCCGGAATCGCCCCGGAACACCGGGAAACGGTCTTCGACCGCTTCACCCGGCTGGACGCCTCGCGCGACCGGGACTCAGGGGGGACCGGGTTGGGGCTGGCGATCGCGCGGGAGATCGCGGAAGCACATCAGGGCACCTTGACCATCCAGGACAGCGAACGGGGAGCACGGTTCGTCCTGCGCCTCCCCGTCCGCGAAGCGCCTCAGATCGCCGGCCGAAGCGAGCCTCGTGCCGGTCACGCCGGCCTTTTCAGTTTCCCTGTCCCACGATGAACAGGCTTCGGCGCCGCGACGACCCGGACGTCTCTGGGACATTGTCCTGTCGGTCTGGGCATTTCGGTCGCTAGCCTGAGCCCGACTCGGCGGTCGCGCCGGAGGCGCGCGAAGGAGGCGGGCAGTGCGGCGTACGGCGTGGGCGGTCTGCGTGCTCAGCCTGCTCCTGGTCGCCGCGGCCCTGGTGTTCGGCCACCGCAACGGCGCCGGGCTGTTCGCCCAGAGCCATCTCCTCTTCGTCACCGCCTGCGCGCTGGTCGGCGGCCTGATCGCCGCCGAACGTCCGGGCAACGCCGTCGGGTGGCTGATGGCGGCCTGCGGCCTGTGTTTCGCGCTGCTCGACGCGACCGGGCATTACGCGCTCGCCGGACTGCCGTTCGCGACCCCGATGGCCTGGCCGCAGACGTGGCTATGGGTCCCCGCCAACCTGTCGGTCGCCGCCGTGCCGGCCTTCTTCCCGTCAGGACGGCCGTCGTCGCCCGGCTGGCGCGCGGCCCTGTGGGCGCTCGCCGCGGTCGCCGCCGCGACGACCGCGCTGAGCGCCCTGCTGCCCGGCCCGAGCCACCAGCTCGGATGGGGCACACCGCTGCCGAATCCCCTCGGAGTGCCCGCGCTCGCCGCCGTCTCCCCGTTCGTCGAGCCGCTGACGACCGGACTCATGGGTGCCCTGTTCCTGACGGGCGCGGCTGGTCTCGTACACCGAGCCGGGCGCGGCGACGCCGGCGAACGGGCTCAGCTCAAGTGGCTCGGGTACGCCGCGGGGCTCGCCGGGCTGATCGTCGCGGGGCGGCTGGCCGCGGGGTTGTCGGACGGCGACCCGCGCTCCATCTGGCCCATCACCAGCCCGTTCTGGGAGCTTCTTGGGACGTTCGCGGCCTGCCTGCTTCCGGCCGCCGCCGCGGTGGCGGTGCTGCGGCACGGCCTTTTCGACATCGACCTCGTCATCAACCGCACGCTCGTCTACGTGCTGCTGTCGGCGTGCGTGTTCGGCGGTTACGTGCTCGTGGTCACCTATCTCGGCGCCGTGTTCCGCGCGGCGGACGGGCTGCCGGTGTCGGTGGCCGCCGCCGGGGTGGTCGCGCTCGTCTTCGCGCCGCTGCGCGAGCGGCTGCAACGCGCCGTCAACCTGGTGATGTACGGCAGACGCGACGATCCGTACGCGGCGCTGGCCCTGCTGGGCAGGCGCCTCGAAGAGGCGGCGGAGCCGGGCGCGGTGCTGGCCGCGGCAGCCCGGTCGGTGGCGGAGGCGCTGCGCCTGCCGCACGTCGCGGTCGAGGTCGCCGGAGGGCCGACCCACGCGTACGGCGTGCCCTCCCCCGGCGCCGTACGGCTGCCGCTCGTGCACCGGGGCGAGCCGGTGGGCGACCTGGTCCTGTCTCCGCGCCCGGGCGAGGGCGGGCTCGGCGCGAGAGACCGCCGGGTTCTCGCCGACCTCGCCCGGCAGACGGGGATCGCCGTGCACGCCGTACGGCTGTCGGCGGACCTGCAGCGCTCACGTGAACGGCTGGTGGCGGCCCGCGAGGAGGAGCGGCGGCGGCTGCGGCGCGACCTGCACGACGGCCTCGGGCCGACCCTGGCCGCGTTGACCATGCGGGCGGAGGCCGTGCAGGACATGGTGCGCGACCTGGACGCCCTGGCGATGCTCGAGGAGATCATGACGGACGCCCGCACGGCGATGGCCGACGTACGGACGCTGGTGGAGGGCCTGCGGCCACCGGCCCTCGACACGCTGGGCCTGGCCGGGGCGATCAGGTCACACGCGGCCCGGCTGCCCGGCGTCGAGGTCGACGTCGAGATCGGCGAACCCCTCCCGGCGCTGCCCGCGGCCGTCGAGGTGGCGGCCTACCGGATCGCGGCCGAGGCGCTGGCGAACGCACGCCGCCACGCCGGGGCCGGGCGGGTGCGCGTACGGCTCGGCATGACCGGCGGCGGCGTGCTCGAAGTGGAGGTCGCCGACGAAGGCGGCGAGCCGCGCGCGGACGGCGGTGGGAGCGGGGTCGGCACGGCGTCGATGCGCGAGCGGGCTGCCGAACTCGGCGGCACCTGCGAGATCGGCCCGCGGCCCGGTGGCGGGACGCGGGTGCTGGCCCGCCTTCCGGTGCCGAACACGGCGCAACACACGGCGCCGAACACAGCGCAACACACGGCGCCGAACACAGCGCAGCACACGGCAGAGAACGCGGCCGGTAACACGGCGCGGAACACGGCCTCGAACACGGCACAGGGCACCGCGCAGGACACGGCCGGTGCCACGGCATGGGAAACGGGACGGGAGGCGGCCGATGGAGCCGATCCGCGTGCTGCTGGTTGACGACCACGCGGCCTTCCGGGCGGGGCTGCGCGCGCTCCTGCGGCCGGTGGAGGAGATGGAGGTCGCCGACGAGGCGGCCAGCGGCGAGCAGGCCCTCGCCCTCCTCCCCCGCGTGCAGCCCGACGTGGTGCTGATGGACCTCGCCATGCCCGGCATGGGCGGGGTGGCCGCGACCGAGCGGATCACGAGGGACAATCCGCACGTGCGGGTCCTGGTGCTCAGCATGGCGGACGACGACGACGCGGTCTTCGCGGCAGTGCGCGCGGGGGCGCGCGGATACGTGCTCAAGGGCGCGCGGCGGGCCGAGCTCGTGCGTGCGATCCGGGCCGTGGCCGAGGGCGAGGCGATCTTCGGCCCCGCCCTCGCCGGACGGCTGATGGGCTACTTCTCCGATCTCGCCCGGAAGCCGGAGCCGCGCTTTCCCGAACTCACCCCGCGTGAGCGGGAGATCCTGGGCCTGGTCGCCGGCCATCTGACGAACGTCCAGATCGCGGCCCGGCTCGGGCTGAGCCAGAAGACCGTGCGCAACCACGTGTCCAGCATCTTCGCGAAGCTGCGCGTGGCCGACCGGGCCGAGGCGATCATGCGGGCCAGGGAATCGGGCCTGTAGCGGGCGGGCGCCGGCGACGGGTGCTCAGGCGGCCCGCCAGTCGTCCACCGGCATGCGCAGGACCCTCAGCGCGACGGCGCCGTACGCGGCGAGGTGGAACAGCGACCCGATGGCCTGGACGGCCGGCGGCTGCCCCATCGTGATGAACGGCCCGCAGGTCCCCGCGAGCGCCGCCACCGGGACCCACCACGGAGCCCGCCGCACCGCCGCCAGGCCCGTGAGGAGCACCAGCAGGCCCACATGGGTGAGGAAGCCCGGCAGGAGGACGCCGTACACGAACCCGCCGAGCGCGCCGGCCACCTCGGTCACCCGCGCGGCCGGGGCGTCCGGAAGGGTGAGCGCCAGCGCCAGGTCGTAGAAGTCGGTCATGAACAGGCAGGTGGCGGTGACCGCGCCGGTCAGTCCGACGGCCGCGCCGATGTTGCCCGTACGCGGCGCCCGCGTGCGGAGCAGATGGGCGAGGCCGAGGATCACCGGGACCAGGCAGACGGTCGCCCACTGGAACAGCAGCGCGCTGGCCTGCACCTGCACAGGACTGGCGCGGAACACCGCGGGATCGTGCTCGGTGCCCGGCGGCGAGGTCACGAAGGCCAGGCCGAGCAGGACGGGCCACGCCAGCATGGCCGCTCCCGCAACGGTCTTCCGAAACAGATCCGGATTTTTCAGCATCTGCGCTCCTACACGATGAGAGGTCGGCAGGAGCAAACCGGGACCGCGTCCCGGGCCGCATGGGGCGGGCCGTACGGACAAACCGGAGTGATGTCCTGAGCAGCCGGGATGTGATCTATTCGGTACCGGCCCGTTAGTGACTCGGCAGCCTTGACCCCCCTACGTTGTTGACCATGACGGAGATCAGTGGTTCCGACCCGCTTGTCAGGCTGGAGGGAGTCAACAAGCATTTCGGTCCCCTGCATGTGCTCAGGGACATCGACCTGAGCGTGGGCCGGGGCGAGGTGGTCGTCGTCATCGGCCCGTCCGGCAGCGGCAAGTCCACGCTGTGCCGAGTGATCAACCGCCTGGAGACGATCGACACCGGGACCATCGTCTTCGACGGCCGGGAACTGCCCGCGGAGGGCAGGGCTCTGGCCCGCCTGCGGTCCGAGGTCGGGATGGTGTTCCAGTCCTTCAACCTCTTCTCCCACAAGACGATCCTGGAGAACGTCACGCTCGGCCCGACCAGGGTGCGGAAGATTTCCCGGCAGCAGGCCGAGCAGCGGGGCATGGAGCTGCTCGAACGGGTCGGCATCGCCTCGCAGGCGGGCAAGTATCCCGCCCAGTTGTCCGGCGGCCAGCAACAGCGCGCGGCCATCGCCCGCGCGCTGGCCATGGACCCCAAGATGATCCTTTTCGACGAGCCCACCTCGGCCCTCGACCCCGAGATGGTCCAGGAGGTGCTCGACGTGATGACCGGCCTGGCCAAGGACGGCATGACGATGATGGTGGTCACCCACGAGATGGGCTTCGCCCGCCGGGCGGCCAACCGGATCGTGTTCATGGCCGACGGCCAGATCGTCGAGGAGGGGGCGCCCTCGGAGTTCTTCACCCAGCCGAGCACCGAGCGCGCCCGCGACTTCCTCTCCAAGATCCTCACTCACTGATCCCAGCTCACGACAAGCTCCACAAGAAGCGAAAGGTGACGCGGATGCGATTCGGAGCCGGCCTGCTCGCGCTGGCCGCCCTGGCCACCGGCCTCACGGCCTGCGGCAACTCCGGTGCGGACTCGATCGTCGACAAGGCCAAGAACGACAAGAAGCTCGTGATCGGCATCAAGATCGACCAGCCGGGCTGGGGGCTGAAGAAGCCCGACGGCAGCTACGGCGGGTTCGACGTCGACGTGGCGAGGTACGTCGCCAAGGAACTCGGCGTGCCGGAGAGCGGGATCACGTTCAAGGAGGCCCAGTCGGCCAACCGTGAGCCGTTCATCCAGCAGGGCCAGGTGGACATGGTCGTGGCGACCTACTCCATCACCGACGAGCGCAAGAAGAAGATCTCCTTCGCCGGGCCCTACCTGGTGACCGGTCAGGACATCCTCGTCCGCGCCGACGACACCTCGATCACCGGGGTCGACTCCCTCAAGGACAAGAAGGTCTGCGGCGCGCAGGGGTCGTCGTCGCCGAAGCGGCTCGCCGAGAAGTTCGGTGCGGAGTGGGAGTCCAAGAACCTCACCCAGCAGCAGGGGTACGGCGCGTGCCTGCCGCTGCTGGAGAACAAGCAGGTCGACGCGATCTCCACGGACGCGACGATCCTCGCCGGGTTCGCCGCCCAGTTCCCCGGCAAGTTCAAGCTGATCGGCCAGCCGTTCAGCGAGGAGAAGTACGGCATCGGCATCAAGATGGACGACAAGGCCGGCCGCGACGCGATCAACAACGCGATCGAGAAGTTCTTCAAGGACGGCAGCTGGCGCAAGGCCCTCGACGCCAACCTCGGCGAGTTCGGCAAGTACTTCACCTCGCCGCCGTCCGTCGAGAGGTACTAGAGCTCCGATAGCGGCACTGGAAGGAGGCCGGCGGTGGAGGCCGTCGTCGACGAGCTTCCCGTCATCCTCGGCGCGTTCTGGCTGACGGTGAAGCTCACGGTGGTCAGCGGGGTGATCTCGCTGGTCTGGGGGATCGTGCTGGCGGCCATGCGCGTCAGTCCGCTGCCGGTGCTGCGAGGGGCGGGCGCGCTGTACGTCAACGTGCTGCGCAACACGCCCCTCACACTGATCATCGTGTTCTGTGGTCTCGGCCTGGGCACGGTGATGAACGTCCAGTTCTCCCGGGACGACCTGTCGCTCAACAGCTTCTGGCTGTCGATCATCGGGTTGTCCGCCTACACCTCCGCCTTCGTGTGCGAGGTCGTCAGGTCCGGGATCAACACCGTGCCGCTCGGGCAGGCGGAGGCGGCCCGGGCGATCGGGCTGACGTTCCTGCAGACGCTCCGCCTGGTGATCCTCCCCCAGGCGGTGCGCACGGTCATCGCGCCGCTCGGGAGCCTGCTGAACGCGCTGGTCAAGAACACGACGGTCGCGGCCGCGATCGGCGTCATGGAGGCGGCGCTGCGGATGAAGAACCTGTTCGACGCCCACGGAGACGCGATCATTCCCATCTTCCTCGGCTTCGCCGCCGGGTTCGTCGTGCTGACCCTTCCCATGAACCTGCTGTCCGGCCGGCTGGCCCGGCGCCTGGCGGTGGTCCGATGACCGGGCGCGGCGCCAGCGTCCTCTACGACGTCCCGGGCCCCCGCGCCCGACTGCGCAACAACGCGCTGACCCTCGCGTTCGGCGTCGTCCTGCTGCTGGTCGCGTACTTCGTCTGGACGAAGTTCGACGAGAAGGGCCAGTGGGACGGCAAGCTGTGGCAGCCGTTCCTGCGGGCCGACACCTGGACCGAGCTGATCCTGCCCGGCCTGCTCAATACGCTGGCCGCCGCCGCGGTCGCCGCGGTGCTCGCGCTGCTGTTCGGGGCCGTGTTCGGCATCGCCCGCCTGTCGGATCACCGCTGGGTGCGGATCCCGGCCGCGGTGGTCGTCGAGGCCTTCCGCGCGGTCCCGGTGCTCATGCTGATCTTCTTCGCCCAGTACGGCGGGAGCCTGGCCGGGCTGGTCGTGACCGAGTTCGCGGCCGTGGTCTTCGGACTCACGGTCTACAACGGGTCGGTCCTGGCCGAGATCGTGCGCGCGGGCATCCTCGCCGTGCCGCGCGGCCAGGCCGAGGCGGGATCCGCCATCGGCCTGCGCAAGAACCAGGTGATGCGGCTGATCCTGCTGCCGCAGGCGGTCACCGCGATGATGCCCGCGATCGTCAGCCAGCTCGTGGTGCTGCTCAAGGACACCGCGCTCGGGTTCGTCGTGGCGTACGCCGACCTGCTGAACGCGGGCGCCCGCGTGGTGCCGGCCAACTACGCCAACCTGATCCCCTCGGTCATCGTCATCGCGGCGGTCTACATCGCGATCAACCTGGCGCTGGGCTATCTCGCCACGTGGCTGGAACGGCGCAGCAGGCGTAGCCGCAAGGTCGCGGCCGACCCGGCCGCCGCCGAGGCGGCCGCGGGCGGCGAGGTCGCGCTGACGCGCTGACCTGCAGAGCTCGCGGGTAAAGGCAGCTTTGCCGTGTCGCTGCTGGCCAGGGGACGCACGCGACCTCGATATTGAGCGCGTGTGGCGTGGCGTTGCCGTGGTCGGCGTCCTGGCGGCCGCGTTCCTGACCGGCGGGTGCGGGAACGACGGCACGCTGGTGATCGGCGTGCGTCCCGGGCAGCCGGGCCTGGTCACCCGGCTCCCCGACGGGCGCTACAGCGGCTTCGACATCGAGGTCGCGCAGTACGTCGCCCGGGCGCTCGGCTACCGCGACGACCAGGTCGTCTACACGCTCGACACCGCGCGGGCCGATCTCGTCGTCGGCGCCACCGGCCCGCCGGGCTCCCGGTATGTCGCCGGCCCCTACCTCGTCACCAGCACCGACGTGCTCGTCCGGGCCGGCGACCTGTCCATCCGCCGCCCGCGCGACCTCGCCCGCAAGCGCGTCTGCGCCACCCGGGAGTCCGCCGAGCCGCTCGTGAAGAGGTTCGGCACCCGGTGGCGGCAGTTCTTCCTCGCCGAGGCGAACCTGCCCGCGGCCTGTGCGCCGCTGCTGGCCTCCGGCCGGACCGACGCGATCGTGGCCGACGCCCCCGTGCTCGCCGGGCTGTCGGCGCAGTATCCCGGCAAGTTCCGCTTCAGCGGCAGGTCTCTGGCCACCGAGAAGTACGGCATCGCCACCGGGACGGCCGCCCTGCGCGACCAGGTCGAGGAGGCGCTGCGCCGGATGTTCGAGGACGGCACCTGGAAGCGCACGGTCATCGACCAGCTCGGGGCGCTCGCCACCCGCTACACCACTCCCCCGTCCCTCGACTGATGCGTTGCCGCATTCCCACCCCCGGGGGCGGGCCCTTCCGGCAGGATGCGGTCATGCCCCCCACGCCTGGCCCGAGGCCGTTCTCGCCACGGCCGTCGCCCATCTCCACCACCGACGTGGCACGCGCCGGTCTGCGGCTCGGCTTCCCGAGCGTGCTGGGCGCGGAGACGTGGTGGGAGGAGGACCGCCCCGCCGAGGGCGGCCGCCGTACCGTCGTCCACCGGGCCGCCGACGGCGCCCTCACCGACCTGCTTCCCGCGCCCTGGGACGCCCGCACACGCGTCCACGAGTACGGCGGGCGGTCCTATGTCGTCGTCCCCGGCCACGGGATCGTCTTCGCGCACCATCCCGACCAGCGGCTCTATCTGGCCCGGCCCCGCGCCGGCGGCGAGCCGGGCTTGGGCGCCGCGGAGCCGCCCCGCCCGGTCACGCCGGAGCCCGACGAGCCGGGCGCGCTGCGCTACGCCGACCTGCGCATCCAGGACGGTCCGGGCGGCCCGCGGGTGTGGTGCGTACGGGAACGCCATCACGAGGACGCCAAGGTCACCCGTTCGATCGTGGCCGTGGACCCGACCGGGGACGGCGAGGTCGCCGAGCTGGTCACCGGCAGCGACTTCTACGCCTCGCCCACGCCGTCCCCAGACGGCCGGCACCTCGCCTACGTCTGCTGGAACCACCCGCACATGCCCTGGACCGGCACCGAACTGCGGGTCACCCGGCTGTCCGACGGCGCCACGTGGACGGTGATGGGCGGGCCGGCCGAGTCGGTCCTCGCGCCGCTGTGGTGCGACGAGCGGCGCCTGTACGCGGTCTCCGATCGATCCGGCTGGTACAACCTCTACCGGGCCGACATCTCCGGGTCGTCGTTCGAAGCCCCCTGCCCGGCGGAGGAGGAGTTCGCCGGGCCGCTGTGGCAGCTCGGCGGCCTGCCGTACGCCGTGCTGGGCGACGGGCGGCTCGCCGTGCTGCACGGGCGCGGCGACCTGCGCCTGGGCGTCCTCGACCCGGAGACGGGCACGCTGACCGACCTCGACGTCCCCTTCCAGGGGTGGGCGCCCGCGCTGGACGCGGACGGCGACGTGCTCATCGGCCTCGGCTACCGGGCGGGCGCGCCGCGTTCGGTCGTCCGGATCGACGCCGCCGACGCCGCCGATGACGCCGATGACGCCGGTCGCGCCGGTCGCGCCGGTCGCGCCGAGGAACTGCGACGGGAGATCGACGACATCCCCGCCGGCGTCCTCCCGGCGCCCCGTGCCGTGGAGTTCGCGACCGCGGAGTTCGGGACCGCGGGGGTCAGGACCGCGGAGTTCGAGGCCGGGGCCGGCATGCGCGTCCACGCGTACCTGTATCCGCCGGAGCAGGCGGACGAAGGCGGCGCGCCGTACGTCGTCTTCGTGCACGGCGGGCCGACCGGGCACGCGACGAGCGAGCTCAGCCTGGAGAAGGCGTTCTTCACCAGCCGCGGCATCGGCGTGATCGACGTGAACTACGGCGGATCCAGCGGATACGGGCGGGCCTATCGGGAGCGCCTGCGCGGCCGGTGGGGCGTGACCGACGTGGAGGACGTGGTCGCCGCGGCGAGGTGGCTGGTCGCCGAGGGCCTCGCCGACCCCGCCCGGATCGCCGTACGCGGGGCGAGCGCGGGCGGGTGGACGGTCATGGCCGCCTGCGCCGCGTCGGACGTCTTCGCGGGCGGCGTCTCGGTGGCGGGCGTCAGCGCGCTCGGGCCCCTCGTCGCGGCCACCCACGACTTCGAGTCGCGCTATGTGGAGTGGCTGGTCGGTCCCGAGAACCGGTACGGCGAGCGTGAACCGCTGGCCCGAGCCGACCAGGTGAACTGCCCCATGCTGCTCATGCAGGGGCTCGCCGACCCGGTCGTGCCGCCGGCCCAGTCGCAGGCGTTCGCCGAGCGCCTGATGGCGCGCGGCGTGCCCTGCACCTTTCTGACGTTCGAAGGCGAGGCCCACGGGTTCCGGCGGCTGGAGACCAAGGCGGCGGCCCTCGCCGCCGAGCTGTCGTTCTACCTGCAGATCTTCCGGTGAGCGGGACCGGTCACGCCTCGGCGAGAAGCGTGCGCATCCGGTCGATCTCGATGCGCTGGTCGGCGTCGACATGGGTGACGAACTGGTTGATCTCTGACTCCTCGCCTCCCCCGTCGCCGAAGAGCCGCTCCACCATGGTCAGCGCCCCCAGATGGTGCTGGATCATGTATTGGTAGAAGAGCCGGTCGAACGGCGCCCCCTTGGCCTGCTCCAGTTCGGCGAACTGCTCCTCGCTGAGCATGCCGGGCATGAGCTCTCCGCCGCCGTGGTCGTGCCCCGCGCCGGAGCCCACGCTCGGCACCTGCTGGAGCCGGGCCCTGAGCCAGCGCACCATCTGGTCGATCTCGTCCTGCTGGGAGATCTCGATCCGCTTGGCGAAACGCGGGAGATCCTTGCTCTCGCTGCGCCCGGCGACGAGCGCGGTCATGCGCAGGGCCTGGGAGTGGTGCCGGATCATCCCCTGCATGAACCGCACGTCGGCGTCGGTGTACTTCCGGCCGTCGGAGCTCGGCACCTCGCCGGCCGGCAGGACCTTGCTGCCCTGTCCCGGCGCGCCCGGCTGCACGACGTTCACCGTGGCCTGTTCGGGAGTCTCTGCCGTACAGGCGCTGATCGCGGCGGCGGCGAGCACGAGCGCGAGAAGCTGCCGGAACGAGGTCGGGGAGATCATGGCCTGCACTCGCTTCTTTGGCTGTTGGGGGGATATCGGCCAAACCGGAGGATGTGTAGGGGTATAGCACATTCGCCCCATATTCAGTTAGTGTCCCCCAAACGCCGCGTAGATCTTTTGGGAGCTGGGCCGGGCCCCGGGATCTGTCGCACGCGCAATGGGTCACGCCGGCAAGACCAGAAAAGGAGGGGTGCGACCCTTGAGAATCAGCCGTGCGGCAGCACGTTGGGGGCGTGCTGGATTAAGGAAGATCGGAGTCGTCGCCGCAGGGGCGGTCCTGGCGGGCCTCATGCCCGCCACGGCCATGGCGGACGACGCCGATCCACGAGCCGGCCTGGGGGCCGGATGGCTGGACGCCCAGCAGGCGAGCCAGGGGCTGGAGCTCCTGGCCCACCGGGACAAGCCGGAGGGCTTCTACCAGGCCTCGAGCCCGGGCAACTCGTCGTACGCGAACTCGGACATGGCGTTCAGCGGCAAGTACGCGTTCGTCGGCAACTACACCGGTTTCAACATCTACGACGTCTCCACGCCCTCGAACCCGGTCCTGACCACCTCCGTGGTGTGCCCGGGCGGCCAGGGCGACCTGTCGGTGTACGGCAACCTGCTGTTCATGTCGGTGGAGGAGACCCGGGGCCGGATCGACTGCGGCACGCAGGGCGCGAGCGGCACCGTGAATCCGGACCGCTTCCGCGGCGTCCGGGTATTCGACATCAGCGACATCAGCAAGCCGGTCCAGGTGGCGGCCGTCCAGACCTGCCGCGGCTCGCACACGCACACCCTGGTCACCGGCAAGAACGACCCGGGCAACGTGTACGTCTACGTGCAGGGCACGGCGAGCATCCGCTCGGGTTCCGAGCTCGCGGGCTGCGCCAACACCGCGGCGACCGACCCGAACACGGCCCAGTGGCGCATCGAGGTCATCAAGGTGCCGGTGGCCACGCCGCAGAACGCGGCGATCGTCTCCACGCCGCGACTGTTCACCGACCCGGAGACCGGGGCGATCAACGGTCTGCAGAACACCCCGCAGACCCCGCGGCATCCGTCCGGCTCGGCCTGGTCGCCGTCGCCCGTCACCACCCACTGCCACGACATCACGGCCTACCCCCAGATCGGCCTCGCGGCCGGGGCGTGTGCGGGCAACGGGCTCCTGATCGACATCTCCGACCCGGCCAACCCCAAGCGGCTCGACGCGGTGACGGACCCGAACTTCGCGTACTGGCACTCGGCCACGTTCAACAACGACGGGACCAAGGTCGTCTTCACGGACGAGTGGGGCGGCGGCAGCGGGGCGCGTTGCCGGATCACCGACGAGCCGTCGTGGGGCGCGGACGCCATCTTCGACATCGTCGACGGCAAGCTGAAGTTCCGCAGCTACTACAAGCTGCCGGTGCCGCAGACGAACCAGGAGAACTGCGTCGCGCACAACGGGTCGCTCGTTCCCGTGCCCGGCCGGGACATCATGGTCCAGGCCTGGTATCAGGGCGGCGTCTCGGTGTTCGACTTCACCGACTCGGCCAACCCGCACGAGATCGCGTACTTCGACCGAGGTCCGGTCAGCGCGGCCTCTCTGCTCCTCGGTGGTTTCTGGTCCGCGTACTACTACAACGGCCATGTCTACGGCAGCGAGATCGCCCGCGGGTTCGACGCGTTCGCGCTGACCCCGAGCGAGCACCTGGACCAGGCCGAGATCGACGCGGCGGCCACGGCCACCTTCGACCGGTTCAACACCCAGCACCAGCCCCGGGTGACGTGGCCGGCGAGCTTCCCGCTGGTGCGCGCCTACTACGCGCAGGCGCTGCGCACCGACACCATGCCCGCCGACACCGCCGCCAACGTGCGGAAGTTCGTCGACCGGGCCGAGCGGTTCACGAGCGGTCCGCAGAAGAAGGCCGCCGTGGCGCAGCTTCGGGCCGTCTCCCACCAGCTCGACACCTCCGTCGGCGCGCAGGCGGCGCTGGCGAAGGCGCTCAACGACCTCGCCGACGCGCTCAGCCTGAAGGCTTAGGCGCCTGATCAGGGGGCGTCCCACCGGGGGCGTCCCCACACGGCCGGGGCCCCCGCCCAGCAGTGGGCGGGGGCCCTTGGGGACGTTTCACTAGCGGGCGAATTCCGTGGCGCGGGACTCGCGGACCACGGTGATCCGGATCTGGCCGGGGTAGGTCAGCTCCTCCTCGACCTGCTTGGCGACGTCCCTGGCGATGACCTGGGCCTGGATGTCGTCCACGTTCTCGGGCCGGACCATGACCCGGATCTCCCGGCCCGCCTGCATGGCGAAGACCTTGTCCACACCGTCGTACGACTGGGCGATCTCCTCCAGGCGCTCCAGCCGCTTGACGTACGCCTCCAGGGACTCGCGCCGGGCACCGGGGCGGCTGCCGCTGATCGCGTCCGCGGCCTGGGTGAGAACCGCCTCGACGGTCCTGACCTCCACCTCGTTGTGGTGCGCCTCGATGGCGTGGACGACGTCCTCGTGCTCGCCGTACCGCCGGGCGATCTCCGCGCCGATCATCGCGTGGCTGCCCTCGACCTCGTGGGTGAGCGCCTTGCCGATGTCGTGCAGAAGCGCGCAGCGCTTGACGAGGTCACGGTCGAGTCGCAGCTCGGAGGCCATGATCCCGGCGATGTGCGCCGACTCGATCAGGTGCTTGAGCACGTTCTGGCCGTAGGAGGTGCGATAGCGGAGCTGGCCCAGCAGGGTGACCAGCTCGGGGTGCATCTCGGTGATGCCCAGCTCGACCAGCGCGTCCTCTCCCGCCCGCACGCACAGGTCCCGCACCTCGGCCTTGCTGCGCTCGTACGCCTCCTCGATGCGCTGGGGGTGGATCCGGCCGTCGAGCACGAGCTTCTCCAGCGTCAGCCTGGCCGTCTCCCGCCGGACCGGGTCGAAACACGACAACAGCACCGCCTCCGGCGTGTCGTCGATGATCAGGTTGACCCCGGTGGTGGACTCGAAGGCCCTGATGTTGCGGCCCTCGCGGCCGATGATGCGGCCCTTCATCTCGTCGCCGGGCAGGTGGAGGACGCTCACCACCGATTCGGCCGTCTGCTCGGTGGCGACCCGTTGCACGGCCAGCGTCACGATCTTGCAGGCGCGCTTCTCGCCCTCCTTCCGAGCCTCGCTCTCGATCTCCCGGACGATCAGCGCGGCCTCGCGCTTGGCTTGGTTCTCGATCTCCTTGACCAGCTCCGCCTTGGCCTGCTCGGCCGTCAGGCCGGCGACCCGCTCCAGAATCTCCTGCCGCCGCTCGGCCACCCGCTCCAGCTCCTCGCGGCGGTCGGCCAGCTCGGTCTCGGTCTCGGCCAGCTTGCGGGCCCGCTCGGTCTGCCTGCGCGCCTCCTCGTCGAGCCGCTGCTCCCGCTCGGCCAGCCGGTTCTCGCGCCGTTCGAGGTCGGAACGCAGCTCCTTGAGCTCCGTCTTGAGGATCCGCGCCTCCTCCTCGACCTCCTTGCGCGTCAGCGCGGCGCTCTCGGCGAGTGTCTCCGACTTCTTGAGAATCTCCCCCGCGTCACGCTCCGCCTTCGTGCGGATCTCCTCGGCCTCGCGCCTGGCCCGTTCGAGCTCCTCGTTGACCTCGGCCTTCACCTCGGCGAGCTGCTCGGTCGAGGGGCCGGGCGGTGTGACGACACCGGTGCGGCGCATGACTATGACGAGGGCGGCGATCATCACGAGAGCCAGCAGCACCACCGCAACCGCAAGAACGATCACGATCGTGTCCATGCGCGCTCACCCCTCACGACAACTCTTGGCAGGGGTCACACGCGCAGCACGGCAGCGCCCGGTGGCGTCACCAGGACAAATATCGTCGCAATGCCCGGACGCCCCGAGGGGCGACCGATATGGCCCGAAGGCCGGTCAATGTCTCTCGTCCGTCGTGGTACACCGTTATGGCAATCCGCGCTGCGCGGAGTAACTCCTCACTGCGGTCGAGATTAAGCGTCAGAGAGGTAACGAGCAAGCAAAGATGCCCTGTCAAGTGACTTTTGTGTGGTGCTATGGCTCACTCGAAGGTATCCGGAAGCCCATCTGACGGACTGCCTTCGGCCTCGATCGCCTCTCGGACCACACGGAAGGCGAGTCCCGGCGAGTAGCCCTTGCGGGCCAGCATGCCGACCAATCTTCGCATCCGTGCCTGCGGTTCCACCCCGCGGGTGGCGGCCAGCTTCCGATCCACCAGCCTGCGCGCGGTCTCGGCCTCCTCGTCCGGATCGAGCCGCCCGACGGCGTCCTTGACCGTCTCCTCGGCCACGCCGCGCTGTCGCAGCTCCTGGGCGAGCGCACGGCGGGCGAGCCCGCGACCGCTGTGCCGGGAGCTCACCCACGCGGCGGCGAACGCCTCGTCGTCGATGAGCCCGACCTCGGAGAACCGCTCCAGCACGGCGTTCGCCGCCTCCTCGGGCACGTCCCGCTTGCGCAGGGCGTCCGCGAGCTGGGCCCGGGTCTTGGGCGCCATCGTCAGTAGCCGCAGGCAGATCGCTCTCGCCACCGCCTCGGGATCGGCCGGCGGTCCCTCGCCCGCCGCGGTGCCCTCCTGCGGCCCGTCGGGAAGCCACCCGCCGGACCGCTTACGCTCTCGCCGGCCTCTCCGGGCTTCCTGGTCTGTCCGCGTTTCCCGCTCTCCCAGCCCCGCCCGGTCTCCCAGCGCTTCCCAGTCCGTCAGCGCATCCCGGTTTCCCAGCGCATCCTGGTCTCCCAGCGCTTCCCGGTCTCTCAGGCCTGCCCGGTCTCCCCGCCGACGGCCACGTCCCCGGCGGCGCCGTCCGGCCACATCGGCCTCCGAACCCGCTTCCGCCCGCACGGTCTCCGCGCGCCCCGTCTCCGCCCGCACGGTCTCCACCCGCCCGGCCTCCGCACGCCGAATCTCCGCGCGCAGGGCGGCGATCGTCGCGGACGCGTCCTCAATCGGCCCGTGCGGCTCTTCCGGCCCCCAGGGTCCCGAGTTCCAGTGCCCCGGCCCGATCTCGTCGTCCGGGCCGGGGGCCTCCGCGCGCCTCATGCCTGCGCTCAGACGTCACCCGGCTTGGGCGCGCTGGCCGCCTTGCTGCCCCGGCCGGACGTGGGGGCGGGCGGCGCCGCCGGAGCGGCGGGGGGCTCGCTCGGCGAGTCGAGCCGCGGCCCGACACCGAGCTTCTCCTTGATCTTCTTCTCGATCTCGTTGGCGATGTCGGGGTTGTTCTTCAGGAAGTTGCGGGCGTTCTCCTTGCCCTGCCCGAGCTGGTCGCCCTCGTACGTGTACCAGGCGCCGGCCTTGCGCACGAACCCGTGCTCGACGCCCATGTCGATCAGCCCGCCCTCGCGGGAGATGCCCATGCCGTACAGGATGTCGAAGTCGGCCTGGCGGAAGGGCGGGGCCATCTTGTTCTTGACGACCTTCACCCGGGTCCGGTTGCCGACCGGCTCGGTGCCGTCCTTGAGCGTCTCGATCCTGCGCACGTCGAGCCGCACCGACGCGTAGAACTTCAGCGCCTTACCACCCGTGGTGGTCTCGGGGCTTCCGAACATGACGCCGATCTTCTCGCGGAGCTGGTTGATGAAGATGGCGGTCGTGCGGGTCTGGTTCAGGGCGCCGGCGACCTTGCGCAGGGCCTGCGACATGAGGCGGGCCTGGAGGCCGACGTGGCTGTCGCCCATCTCGCCCTCGATCTCGGCCTTCGGCACGAGGGCCGCCACCGAGTCGATCACGATGATGTCGACGGCGCCGGAGCGGATCAGCATGTCCGCGATCTCCAGCGCCTGCTCACCGGTGTCCGGCTGGGAGACGAGCAACGCGTCGACGTCGACGCCCAGCTTCTTGGCGTACTCGGGGTCGAGGGCGTGCTCGGCGTCGATGAACGCGGCGATGCCGCCGCCCCTCTGGGCGTTGGCCACGGCGTGCAGGGCGACGGTCGTCTTACCGGAGGACTCGGGGCCGTACACCTCGACGATCCTGCCGCGGGGGAAGCCGCCGATGCCGAGGGCGACGTCGAGAGCGATGGAACCGGTGGGGATGACCTCGATCGGGGCACGCGCGTCGTCTCCGAGACGCATGACGCTGCCCTTGCCGAACTGCCGCTCGATTTGCGCGAGGGCGGTCTCAAGGGCCTTCTCGCGGTCGTTGATTGCCATTGGGTGCCCCCTGAAGGGTGGTCGTCTGCTCGGTCACCGAAAAGCTACGGGGTGCCACCGACATTTTCCGGAGCTTCCCGCAGCCCGCCCCGGAAGGCGGGCCGGGAGCCTGTCGCGCCCCGGCGACCTGACGGCGCGCACCCCGGCGGCGACCAGTCCAATATAGCCGAACGACTGTTCGATCACATGCCGAACCGCCGCCGAGCCCGCCGCCAAACGGCGTCCCGACCGCGCCGTTACATTCCCGGGCGTTACTCTGCCATGGTTGCCAGCGCGCTGACCTGGGACGATCCTTGTAGCAAAGCTGGATCTCCCCGCTGGAGGGGCCACGTGACGGGCACCGGCGACTACAGCGGACAGCGCCTGGCCCGCCTTGAGGCGCTCGCGGCGCGGCTCCCCGAGCACGGTCTCTCCGCGCGACTGCTCGGCACGGACGATCCGGTTTTGTCCGTATGGCACCCGGGCACCGGCAGGCAGACGATCGTCTTCGCGACGCCCGCCAAGGAAGGCTGGATGTTCCTGTGGGCACCGGGCGGCCAGGAGAGCGCCGACGACCCCGGCCGTGCGGCCGAACTGATCCGTCGGACGCTTTCCCGGCACCCCTGATCCTCGCGGCGGCGCCCCGCCCGTCAGCGAACGACTTCGCCCAGCTTGACTCGCGCGCCGGTGCGGAGCACCGCCCTCCGGTAGACGCGGGCCGCGCCCAGCAGGACGGCCACCACGGCCACGACCATGAGCGCTCCGGCGATGAGGATCTCCCCCAGCGGCACGTCGACGGCCGCCGTACGTACGGGCATGACCATCGAGGAGAACGGCGGCACGAACGACAGCACGCGCGCGACCGTGCCCGTCGGCTCGACGGCGGCGAAGTAGGCCGTCAGATAGGTGAGCATCATGAGCATGGTCATCGGCGTCAGGACGGTGTTGAGCTCCTCCTGCCGCGACACCAGGGAGCCGAAGGCGGCGGCGAGCGCCGAGAAGAAGGCGTAGCCCAGCACGAACCAGACGACCGCGCTGACCACGATGCCTCCCATCCCGGGCGGCAGGTCGGCCGTGAAGCCGGTCGCGAAGGACGCCGCCAGACCGGCGGCGATGACCACGACGAGGTTGACCAGGCCCAGCGAGCCCAGCCCCACGATCTTGCCGCCCAGGAGCTGCCAGGGGCGCACCGAGGTGAGCAGGATCTCCACGATGCGGCTGCCCTTCTCCTCCACCACGCCCATGGCGACGAACATCGAGGAGTAGATGAGCAGGAAGAACAGCACCATCACGATCAGCGTGGCGATGCCGGTGCGCACGCCCTGGTAGCGGGCGTCCGCGCCGACCGACTCCACCGTCAGCGGCGAGATCGTGAGGCCGGCCGCCTTGATCTGGGCGTCGCGGTGGGCGCTCTCCAGGACCAGCCCGAGCCGCTGGTCGAGTTCGCCGTTCGCGAGGACCTTGTCCCCGTTGATCAGGGCTGCGTCGAGGTCGCCGTCGATCACGGCCTTCCGCGCGGCCGCCTCGTCCGGCCACCGGGAGTACGCGAGCTGGGCCGCGGCCGGGGGCGCGTCGCCCACGACGCCCACGTCGTAGGTGTCGTCGCCGCCGAGGACCTTGGGCAGGAACGCCAGCGCGGCCACCAGGACGGCGCTGACCGCCAGACTGATCAGGTACGACTTCGTCCTGACGCGCGTGCGGATCTCCCGCTGGGCCACCAGCCACAGGCCGTTCATGCCACCGCCTCCCTGAAGATCTCGGCCAGCGTCGGCTGCCTGCGACCGAAGTGCTCCACCCTGCCCGCCCCGATCGCCGTACGCAGGATGTCCTGGTCGTCGCCCTCCTCGCACAGCAGGACGTCGCGGTCGCCCTCGCGGGTCAGCTCGCCGGGCAGGCCGTCGGCCCAGCCGGGCGCGGCGTCCCTGACCACGACCCGCAGCACCCCGCGGCCCTCCCGCTCGCGCAGCTCGCCGACCGGCCCGTACGCCACCATGCGGCCCGCCGAGATGATGCCCACCGAGTCGCAGAGCTGTTCGACCAGGTCGAGCTGGTGGCTGGAGAAGATCACCGGCACGCCCGCGGCGGCGCGGTCCTTGAGCACCTCCGCGAGCGCGTCGACCGCCAGCGGGTCGAGGCCCGAGAACGGCTCGTCGAGGATCAGCACCGCCGGCTCGTGGACGAGCGCGACGGCGAGCTGCACCCGCTGCTGGTTGCCGAGCGACAGCGCCTCCACGGCGTCGTCGCGCCGCTCGACCAGGCCGAGCCGTTCGACCAGGGCGGCGGTGGCCGAGCGCGCGGCGGCCGGGGCGAGCCCGTGGAGCCTGCCGAAGTATTCGATCTGCTCGGCGACCTTCATCTTCTGGTAGAGGCCGCGCTCCTCCGGCATGTAGCCGAACGTGCGGCGGTCGTCGTACGTCACCGGGCGGCCGTCGAGGCGCACCTCGCCGGCGTCGCCGTCGAGCACGCCCATGACGATCCGCATCGTCGTCGTCTTGCCCGCGCCGTTGGCGCCGACGAACCCGAACATCTCGCCCGGCCGTACGGTGAAGCCCACCCCGTCGAGGGCGGTCTTGTCTCCATAGCGTTTGCGTAGACCGTCGATCTCAAGCACGGGGGGCTGCCTCCACAATTCGTCGCAGAACGTCCATGTATGTCTCGAAGGCCACACGTCCCCTATCGGTCAGCGAGAGCCAGGTGCGCGCGCGCTTGCCGACGAAGGTCTTCTCGACCCGGACGTAACCGGCCTGTTCGAGCGTGAGGATGTGCTTGCTGAGCAGCGAGTCGCTGACCTCGATGGTGTCGCGGAGGAAGCGGAAATCGGCCTTGTCCGCCGCGGCCAGGGCCGCCATGATCGACAGCCGCACCGGCGCGTGGATGATCTCGTCGAGCTCGTGGCGCGGGTGGGCCGTCATCGGTTCCTCATCACGCGGAGCCCGCCGTACACCAGGGGCAGCCCGGCGAGCACCGACAGCGCGGCGAACGCCGCCGTCCAGCCCGCCGTGGGCCGCTCGGGCAGCAGCCAGACGCCGACGACGAACGGCACCGTCATCGTCATCACGTACGCGGCCGAGACCGGTCCGTTGATCCGCTTCATCAGCCGATCATGGACCCGCAGCCGAGCCCAGTACACGCACAGGGCGACCGTCAGGACGATCCATCCGAGCCCGGCGATCAACGGCAAGGGGTGGCCGCCAAGGAAAATCGCCGGCCAGTAGACCATCGTGGCCAGTCCCACGAACAGGTACGCCCGTCCGGGCCCGCGCGAGGAATGCCGGACCCGCCGCCCCACACGCCCGATCTCCTGGAGAGCCTCATCGGGAGTGAAGTGATCTCCGCTCATGCGCTTCCTCCGTGTTCATCTGCTGAACACGCTAGCAAGCACTCAACCGGCGTTCAAGTCGTAGCCGTAGACAACGAAAGGCATGGGTAACGGACGGAGCGGCACGTGACGGGATCACACCGCCGCGGTCACGGAGTGGAGTCGTCGGGAACCGCCACCGAGCGGTGGCCGCGGGCGCGGTCTGCCGGTAGGCGGGAGAGGGGTCAGCGCAGCCTGGGGTCCACATCGACCTCCTGGCAGACGGCCTGCCAGACCTGCTTGGCCGCCACGCCCTCGGAGAGGGCCTGCTCGACCGTGCGCCCGCCGAGCCCGGCGATCACGTAGTCCTTCGCCCACGACTCCGCGTACGCCTCGCCGAAGTGGCGGCGCATCCTGTTCCAGAAGTCTGTGAGGCGCATGCGTTCAGTATGACGCCGCGGCCCGGATGACCCGTCCCGGCCGCGGCGCGGCCATCGCTTCCCCACCGGCAGGAGATGGCGTCACATGACGCGGGTGCCGTACATCTCGCCGAGCGGGTCCGCGAGCAGTTCCAGGCGGGCGCCGTCCGGGTCCTGGAAGTAGATCGAGCTGCCGCTCTCCATCTGGTAGGGCACACCGGCGGCGTCGAGCTTGCCGCGCAGGCGCTCCCAGGTCGCCCGCTCCACGGAGATCGCGATGTGGTGGAGCCCGCCGAGGACCTCCTTGTACGGCTCCAGGTCGAGGCCGGGGAGGTCGAAGAACGCCAGCAGGTTGCCGTTGCCGATGTCGAAGAAGAAGTGGTTGGACCCGCGGTAGTCGCGGTTCTCGAATATCTCGGTCAGCGGGAACTCGAGGAGCTCGTGGTAGAAGCGGATCGTCCGCTCGACGTCGGACGAGATCAGCGCGAAGTGGTGCAGGCCCCTCGCGCTGCTGGCGGCACGGCGCTCGCTCAGGTAGCGCTCGCGGATCCGCGCGCGCTCCGCCTCGATGGCCGCGTAGTCGATTTCCATACTGAGGAAGATTGTCCCGATGGCGGCATCTCATGCCATCCGGGGTCAGGCGAGCAGCCGTCTTCGCCGGCTGACCCGCTCCACGAGTTCCGCCCGCAGCGCCTCGTGCCGCGACTCGCGGGCCTGGCGGGCCTGGGGAGCCTGGTGACGGGATGGCGGCGCGGCGTTTTCTGTCGGTGGGGCGATGCATGATGGGCAGGTGGGTGCGCTCGACGGCTTCAGTCCGGTGACCAGGGAGTGGTTCACCGGCGCCTTCGCGACGCCGACCACCGCGCAGGAGGGCGCGTGGTCGTCGATCGCGCGGGGCGAGAACACGCTCGTGGTCGCTCCCACCGGGTCCGGCAAGACGCTCGCGGCCTTCCTGTGGGCCATCGACCGCCTCGCCGTCGAGCACACGGCGGGCCCGGCCTCCCCGGGCACCGTGGCGGCGCTGGAGGAGCGGGACGGCGGGCCCGGGGCGGGACGGCACAGCGAACGGCTCAGCGGTTCTGTGGCGGGGCGGCATGGCGAGCGGCCCGGCGGCCGCCGCGGCACGCGACGCGGCCGGAAGGACGACGGGGAGCCGCCCCGGCCCTGCCGGGTCGTGTACGTCTCCCCCCTGAAGGCCCTCGCGGTGGACGTCGAGCGGAACCTGCGGGCCCCGCTCACGGGCATCCGGCAGACGGCGCTGCGGATGGGCCTGCCCGCCCCCGATATCTCGGTGGCGATCCGCTCCGGAGACACCGCGGCCGAGGATCGGCGCCGTTTCGCCGCCCGGCCCTCCGACATCCTGATCACTACGCCCGAGTCCCTGTTCCTGATCCTCACCTCGCAGGCGCGCGAGGCGCTGCGCGGCGTCGAGACCGTGATCGTGGACGAGGTGCACGCCGTCGCGGGAACCAAGCGCGGCGCGCATCTCGCGCTGACGCTGGAGCGGCTCGACGCCCTCCTGCCCGCTCCGGCCCAGCGCATCGGGCTGTCGGCGACCGTACGGCCGGTCGAGGAGGTGGCGACGTTCCTCGGCGGGTCCCGCCTGGCCACGGTCGTGCAGCCGCCCTCCGAGAAGGTCATTGAGGTCGACGTCGTGGTGCCGGTGGAGGACATGACCGAGCTGGCGCCGCCTCCGCCCGGCGCTGACGGCGAGTCGCCGGAGCACCGGAGGAGCATCTGGCCGCATGTCGAGGAGCACCTTCTCGACCTGATCGAGGCCCATCGGTCCACGATCGTCTTCGCCAACTCACGGCGTCTGTCGGAGCGCCTGTGCACCCGGCTCAACGAGCTCGCCTGGGAACGGCGGACCGCTCCCGCGCTGGGCGAGGATCCGAGCCCGGGCCTGGGAGATCCGGCCCACTGGTCGGATGCCTTCGAGGAGTTGCACGCGCAATGGTCGGACCGGCGCGAAGGACCTGACGCCCAGGGCGGGGATGCCCGGCGGACCGGACCGGCGGCCATGCCGTCCGAGATGATGGCCCAGGCGGGGGCCTCTGGCGGCGCGATCCCCGAGGTGGTGCGGGCGCATCACGGCTCCGTCTCCAAGGAGGAGCGGTCCCAGATCGAGGAGGCGCTGAAGTCGGGCCGCCTGCCCGCGGTTGTCGCCACCTCCAGCCTGGAGCTGGGCATCGACATGGGGTCGGTGGACCTGGTGGCCTGTGTCGAGGCGCCGCCCAGCGTGGCGAGCGGCCTGCAGCGCATCGGCCGCGCCGGGCACCAGGTCGGGGCCGTGTCCCGAGGCGTGATCTTTCCCAAGTATCGGGGCGACCTGGTCCAGACGGCCGTCGTGGCCGAACGCATGCGAACGGGCCAGATCGAGGAGATCCGCTATCCGCGCAACCCCCTCGACGTGCTGGCCCAGCAGATCGTCGCGATGACCGCGCTCGACGAGTGGACGGTCGACTCGCTGGAGGCGGTGGTTCGCCGGGCCGCACCCTACGCCACGCTGCCGCGCAGCGCGCTGGAGGCGACGCTCGACATGCTCGCCGGGCGCTACCCGAGCGAGGAGTTCGGCGAACTGCGTCCGCGCGTCGTGTGGGACCGGGTCACGGGCACCCTTCAGGGCCGTCCCGGGGCCCAGCGCCTGGCGGTGACGAACGGGGGCACCATCCCCGACCGCGGGCTGTTCGGCGTGTTCCTGGTGGGCGATAAGGCGTCGCGCGTGGGCGAGCTGGACGAGGAGATGGTCTACGAGTCCCGCGTCGGCGACGTGTTCGTGCTGGGCGCGACCTCGTGGCGGATCGAGGACATCACCGCCGACCGGGTCCTGGTCTCCCCCGCCCCCGGGCAGCCGGGCAAGCTGCCGTTCTGGCACGGAGACGCGCCGGGGCGGCCCGCCGAGCTGGGCCGGGCGATCGGCGCGTTCCTCCGCGAGCTGTCGGCCGCCGGGGCGGGCGGCCGGGGTGACCCGGCGTCGGCGCGTGAGCGGATCCGCGCGGCGGGGCTCGACGACTACGCCGTCGGCAACCTGCTCGCCTACCTGACCGAGCAGCGGGAGGCGACGGGCTATGTGCCCGACGACCGCACGCTCGTGGTCGAGCGGTTCCGCGACGAGCTGGGCGACTGGCGCGTGGTGATCCACTCCCCCTTCGGCGCGCGGGTCCACGCTCCCTGGGCGCTCGCCATCGGGCGCCGGCTGCGCGAGCGGTACGGCGTCGACGTCCAGGCCGTCCACTCCGACGACGGCATCGTGCTGCGCGTGCCCGACACCTTCGAGGAGGCGCCGACCGACGTCGCGGTGTTCGACGCCGAGGAGATCGAGCAGGTCGTCGTCGAGGAGCTGGGGGGCTCCGCCCTGTTCGCCGCCCGGTTCCGGGAATGTGCCGGACGCGCCCTCCTGCTGCCGCGTCGCTCGCCCGGCAGGCGCAGCCCCCTGTGGCAGCAGCGCCAGCGGGCGGCCCACCTGCTCGGCGTCGCGAGCAAGTACGCCGGGTTCCCGGTGGTGCTGGAGACGATGCGCGAGTGCCTGCAGGACGTCTTCGACGTGCCGGGCCTGGTGGAGCTCATGCGGGACGTCGCCGCCCGCCGGGTGCGGGTGGTCGAGGTGGAGACCTCCCAGGCGTCCCCGTTCGCGGCGTCGCTGCTGTTCAACTACATCGGCGCGTTCATGTACGAGGGTGACGCGCCGCTGGCCGAGCGGCGGGCGCAGGCGCTCGCCCTCGACACCGCGCTCCTCGCCGAGCTCATGGGGCAGGCCGACCTGCGGGAGCTGCTCGACCCGGATGTCGTCGCCGAGACCGAGCGGGAGCTGGCGCGGCTGGACAGGCCGTTGCGTGACGCCGAGGACCTCGCCGACCTGCTGCGCTCGCACGGTCCGCTGCTCGCCCAGGACGTCTCGATCCGCGAGGGAGATCCCGCGTGGCTCGCCGACCTGGAACGGGCGCGCCGGGCCATCCGGGTACGCGTGGCGGGCCACGAGCAATGGGCCGCGGTGGAGGACGCCTGGCGCCTGCGCGACGCGCTCGGGGTGCCGTTGCCGGTGGGCGTCCCGCACGAGTTCCTCGAAGCGCCCCTCGCCGGTGGGCCCGGCGGCCCGGGCCGGGCCGCCGCCCCCGATCCGCTCGGCGACCTGGTCGCGCGTCACGCCCGCACCCGCGGGCCGTTCTCCTCCGGAACGGCCGCGGGGCGCTTCGGCGTAGGCGTCGCGGTGGTGGACGAGGCGCTGCGCCGTCTCGCGGCGGCGGGCAGGGTGGTCGCCGGAGAGTTCCGCCCCGGAGGCCGGGGCGAGGAGTGGTGCGACGCCGGGGTGCTGCGGCTGCTGCGGCGCCGGTCGCTGGCGCGGCTCCGCAAGGAGGTCGAACCGGTCCCCCCGGAGACGCTGGCGGCGTTCCTGCCCGCCTGGCACGGCATCGTCCCACAGAGCCTCACGCCGACCGGCGGCGGACCGGGCGGCAACGGCGGCCGAACCGGACTCGCAGGGCCCGGCGTCCAGAACGACTTCCGTGCACAGAGCGGCGGCTTCGGCACAGGGCCGGGCCTGGAGACACCCAGCGGCCGGGGCGGGCAGCGCCCGGCGTGGCAGGAGGATCCCGCGCGGCACGAGGGGTGGCACGCGGGTCCGGTGCGGCAGGAGGGCCAGGGCTCGGCGCGGGCCATGGACGCTCTGATCACGGCGATCGAACGATTGCAGGGAGCGGCCATCCCTGCTTCCGCGTTGGAGTCGCTGGTGCTCCCCGCGCGAGTGCCCGGATACTCCCCCGCCCTGCTCGACGAGCTGACCTCGTCCGGGGAGGTCGTCTGGGTGGGCCAGGGTTCCCTGCCCGGAGGCGACGGGTGGGTCGGTCTCTACTTCGCCGACACCGCACCCCTGCTGCTCCCCGCGCCGTCGGAGATCACCATGACTCCGCTGCACGAGCAGATCCTGGAGATCCTGAGCGGGGGCGGCGCGTTGTTCTTCCGCGAGCTGTCCAACCGGATCGCGGCGGCGGCGCTCGGCGACCAGGTGCCGCCCCTGTCCGGCCCGGACGCCGCCTCGGCCCGCCGGGCCAGAATCCTCGGCCGCGTCGAGATGGAGCCGGATGGGATGGGCGGTGTCGCGCGTGCGAGCGCGGTGCCGGACGACACGACGCTCGCGGCGGCCCTGTGGGACCTCGTCTGGGCGGGCCGGGTCACCGGCGACACGCTCGCCCCGCTTCGCTCGACGCTGGGCACCGGGCGACCCGCCCACCGGCCGTCGGCGACCAGGCGCCGCCGGGCGGTGCTGCCGACGAGAAGCGGGCCGCCGACCGTGAGCGGCCGATGGTGGCTGCTGCCCCCGCCGTCGGCCGACGCCACCCAGCGGGCCCACGCGCAGGCCGAAGTCCTGCTGGAGCGGCACGGCGTGCTGACGCGGGGCGGCATCACGGCCGAGCGCCTGCCCGGCGGGTTCTCCGGCGTCTACCAGGTGCTGCGCGCGTTCGAGGAGAGCGGCCGGTGCCGCCGGGGCTACTTCGTCGAAGGTCTGGGCGGCGCCCAGTTCGCCCTGCCGGGCGCGGTCGACCGCATGCGCGCCATGTCCTCCACGCGTCCCGCTCCGGCCGAGGACCTGTGGTCGATCCCCGCCCCGCCGCCGCCCCGCCGTGCGGTCGTGCTCGCGGCGACCGACCCGGCCAACCCGTACGGCGCGGCCCTGCCCTGGCCGGAGCGCACAGACGACGTGACCCACAAGCCGGGCCGCAAGGCCGGCGCACTGGTGGTGCTGGTGGAGGGCGCGCTGATCCTCTATGTGGAGCGCGGCGGGAAGACCCTGCTCTCGTCCGGGCCCGAGGAGGACCTGCGGCCGGCCGTGCAGGCCCTGGCGGTCGCCGTCAAGCGGGGAGCCCTGGGGAAGCTGACGGTCGAGCGGGCCGACGGCACCGCCATCACCGACTCACCCCTGGCGGAGGCCCTGGAAGCCGCCGGGTTCCACCCCACTCCCCGTGGCCTGCGGATCCGCAGTTGACCGAAGGCCGGCCGACGTGGTCACGCCCGCGGCCCGCTTCATGGCACGGTGCCGCGCCACGGCCAGCGGCAGGGTGCCGACGGAGACGACGACGATGCCCGCGCCGAAGATCTGGAATGTCGCCGCCGCTCCCAGCCGGTGCACGACGAACCCCGCGGCGACGGCGGGCAGCGAGATCGCGCCGTAGGCGACGATGTAGAAGGCGGCCATGACCTGAGCCCGGCCGCCCGGCGGCGCGGCGGCGCCGACGGTGCGCAGTGAGCCGAACATCGCGAAGCCGACGCCGATACCGATCACCACGCTGGCCGCGACGAACAACACAGCGCTGTCGGCGGACAGCGACCACGCCATCGACGCGATGCCGCCGATGAGCGCGAGCGTCCCGCAGGCAATCTGGACGGCCGGGGGCAGCGCCCGCGCGACCAGGGGCGGCACCGCCGACGCGCCCCCCAGCGCCAGGATGGCCAGTCCGGCCGCGAGCGGGCTCGTGGTGTGGAGAAGAGCGGGGGCCAGCGTCCCGGCGAGTCCCAGGTAGATGCCGATGATCGACCAGGCGCAGGTGATCGCGAGGCCCGCGAGGACGAACGGCGCGCGGATCTGCCGTGGCACGCCCGGGGCCGCGACCCGGAACCCGGGGCGTGATTCCCGTGACACGGTCTCGGGGACCGCCGTCATGCCCAGGAGCAGGACGACGACCAGCACGGCGAGCACGACGAACGGGGTGACCAGCGGTCCCGGCGCGAACTGCAGGAGCACCGCGCCGAGCAGGCCGCCGGCCCCGACGCCCAGGGCGCTGGCGACGACGTTGTAGAGACTGGCCGTGGCCGGATCCCGGCCCTGGCGCAACTCGAGCAGGGCCGCGCCGGACGCGCTGATCGCGATGCCGGTGGCCAGCCCCTGAACCGCGCGGGCGGCGAACAGCCAGGCCGCGCCGGACGCGTACACGAACAGGCCCATCGAGGCGAGCAGGCCGGCCAGGCCCGTCACGATGACCGGCCGGCGGCCCCAGGTGTCGGAGATCCGGCCGAAGGCCAGCAGCGAGGCCAGCACCCCGAGGCAGTACGTCGCGTAGATCAGGGTCACGGTGGAGGCCGGCAGGTGCCACCGGACCGCGTACAGCCTGTACAGCGGAGACGGCACGGCCGACGCGGCGAGGCAGAGCCCGATGACCCCCGCCGTCAGAGCGAACGCCTGCCCGGACGTCGGCCGTCTCGTGGCCGGAGCAGTGGAAGTCGCGTTGTTCACACTCATCAGCCTGACCGGGGCGCCGCGCGCGCACGAGTGGCAGAACTGCCGCTGTCCGTCAAAATCCTGCCGCTATGGTGAGCGTATGAGAGCCGTTCCCGGCATCGTGGCCCTCGCCGTCACCGCGGGCATGCCGATGTTCGAGCTGTCCATCGCCTGTGAGATCTTCGGAACCGACCGCAGCGAACTCGCCGATCCCTGGTACGAGCTGCGGCTGTGCGCCGCCCACCCCGGGACGACACGTACGCAGAACGGGTTCGCGCTGCACACACCCTACGATTTCCACACCCTCGCCACCGCCGACACCGTGGTGGTCCCCGCGATCCCGGCCGACGCCGTGCTCGCGGGCGACACGGCCCGCATGGACGACTCGGGGCTGCCGGAAGCGCTGCGGGCGGCGCACGCGAACGGCGCCCGGATCGTCTCGCTGTGCACGGGCGCCTTCGTCCTGGCCGCGGCGGGCCTCCTGGACGAGCGGCGGGCCACCACGCACTGGATGTACACCGGCATTCTCAGCGCGCGTCATCCCCGGGTGCAGGTCGACCCCGCCGTCCTCTACGTGGACGAGGGCGACGTGCTCACCAGCGCAGGACGCAGCGCGGGAATCGACCTGTGCCTGCACCTCGTCCGGACCGACCTCGGCGCCGAGATCGCCAACCAGGTCGCCCGGCGCATGGTCGTACCCGCTCATCGGCCCGGCGGGCAGGCGCAGTACATCGAGGCTCCGGTGCCCCGTTCCGGCGAGGACGGGCTGGCCCCCGTCCTCCAGTGGGCGCTCGAGCACCTGCACCAGCAGCTCACCGTCGCGCAGATGGCCGCGTGGGCGTCGGTCAGCACGCGCACGCTGGTCCGGCGGTTCCACGCGGCCACCGGCACCACCCCGCTGCGATGGCTGCACGCCCAGCGCCTCGCGCGGGCCCGGCACCTCCTGGAGACGACCGATCTGCCGATCGAGCGGGTCAGCCGGTTGTGCGGCATGGGCACGGCCGGGAATCTGCGGCACCACTTCACCAGGTCGGTCGGCGTGACCCCGGTGGAATACCGCCGGACGTTTCACAGCCGGCCCGGGCGCACCGTGCCCACGGGCGCGCTCGCTTCGCCGGGACGCCCCGAAGCACCGGTGGGTGCGTGAATTCCTACAGCTCGACGGGGCCGTAGATGGCGGCGGGGGCGCGGCGGGTCATGGCCCAGTAGCGGTCGCCGTACGACCAGTGCCACCACTCGGTCGGGTAGTTGACCAGCCCGGCCGCCTCCAGGGCGGCGCGCAGGACGTCGCGGTTGCGCCGCGCCTCGGCTCCCACCGGGGCGGCGGTGTAGCACGCGCCGCCGCTCTGCTCGGGGGTGGCGTTGACCGCAGTCCCCATGTCGAGCTCCACCCCGTCGTCGCCGCACAGCGTGAGGTCGACGGCCGCGCCCGCCGTATGCGGGGCCACCTCGATCGGCGAGACGTACCGGCTCGCGGCGACGTGCAGCTCCGCGCCCGACATGTGGGGGAACGCCGCACGCAACTCGTCCTTGTACTCCTCGAAATACCTCGTCTGCAGCGCCGGCGGGCGGTAGCCCTCGACCACGACCAGGTTGCACCCGGCGGGCAGGCGCTCCTGGGCCTCCTCCAAGCGGGCGAGCAGGCCCTCACGCAGGTGGGCGTAGGCCCCGGCGGGATCGGCGAGCCGCCCGTCCACCCGCAGCCGCCCCCGTACGTCGCTCAGCTTCTCCCCGCACTCGTTCACGCCGATCGAGGTCACGCGGGGATCGGAGATGAGCACCGGGCCCTCGGCGAGGCCGGGTAGGGCGGAGCGATCATGCGAAGAGTCGGGCATGAGGATCAACCTATCGTCAGACGGTGTCCGAGAAGACCTCTTCACGCGCTCGGTCCAAAGCCGCGACGATCGCACCCATGAGAACGGGATTGCCCTCCACTCCGGTCGCCACCACCGTGGGGCGGCTCGGGCACACCCGGGCCACCGCCTCCTCGACGCGCTCCGCGAGGTGGACGCCGCCGGCCCTGCCCACGTCACCGCCGAGCACGACGAGTCCCGGGTCGAGGACCACGGAGACCGCCGCGACCCCGACCGCGAGCCGCCCGGCCAGGTCCTCGACGAAGGCCTCGTTGCCGGCGTCCATGGCCGTACGGACGAGGTCGGCCACCTTGGCGTCCCGCATGTCCGGAGCGGCGAGGCCGTGCGCGCGGGCCAGGTTCCACAGCGCCTCTCCTCCGACGAGGCGCTGGAAGGAACCGGTCTGCGGCGCGGTGACCGCGCTCGGCAGCGGTTCCCCGGGGACGGGCAGCCAGCCGATCTCGCCCGCGCCGCCGGTGATGCCGCGGTGCAGCCGGCCGCCGAGCATGACACCGAGGCCCTGGCCGACGCCGGTCCACAGGATCACGAAGTCGTCGGCGCCCCGCGCGGCGCCGTACGTCTGCTCGGCGAGGGCCGCCAGGTTGACGTCGTTCTCGATGATCACGCACTCACCCAGGAGGGTGCGCAGCCCGGCCAGGATGCCGACGTGCCAGGTGGGCAGGTCGACGGAGTAGCGGACGTCGCCGGTGAGCGGATCGACCACTCCGCGCGTGCCGATGACGAAGCAGCGCAGCCGGGTGAGCTCTATCCCGGCGGTTCCGCAGGCGCGCTGGACGGCCTCGTGGACGATGCCCACGGGGTCGCGGGCCTCGGTCGGGTCCACGGCCACTTGGGCGACGACCGTGCCGGTGATGTCGGCGACGGCGGCCGTGACGCTGTCCGGCAGCACCTCCAGCCCCGCGACGTACGCACTGGAGGGGTTGACCCCGTACAGCGCGGCGTTGGGGCCGCGTCCGCCGGGGCGCTCCCCCGCGGCCGCGACCAGCCCTCGCGTCTCCAGCCGGGCCAGGAGCTGGCCGGATGTGACCTTGGACAGCCCGGTAAGCTCTCCCAACTCGGCCCTGGTCAGCGGGCCTCTGGAGATGAGGAGTTCCAATGCCGCGCGGTCGTTGATCTGCCGAAGCAGCCGAGGCGTACCCGGTCGTTGAGGCACCGGCTGGTTCCCCTCTCGTCACGATCCGCTAACGCGGTCTTTTTTATAAGAAAGTTTCTTGTTAGTTTATCGCCAGCCAGCCCGGAGGCAACCGATCAGCCTCGGGACGCCAGCGCCGACCGAAAGGAGAGCGCCTTCCAGCAGGTGAGCGGCCCGCCGACACCCCCCACGAGGCGCACCCCCGACGCGAAGCCGGGAAGGGAGAGACCCATCGTGAAGATCGTGAAGATCGCCGTCGCGACCACCGCGACCGCTGCCCTGGCCCTGGGACTCGCCGCTTGCGGAAGCGACGACTCCGGAAGCACGACAGCCCCGTCGTCCTCCGCCGCCGCCGCCGCGAGCGGTCCGAAGTTCGCCGGCCAGACTCTTACCGTGTGGCGACTCGGTGCCCCCACCGACGTCTTCACCAAATACATGGACGACCTGAACGCCAAGTTCAAGGAGAAGACGGGCGCCGAGGCGAAGGTCCAGTGGATCCCCTGGCCCGACGCCCAGAAGAAGTGGACCACCGCGCTCGCCGGCGGCGAGGGCCCGGACGTCACCGAGTTCGGCAACGACCAGGTCGCCGCCTGGGTGGCGCAGGACGCGCTCGCCGACATCACCGACGCCGCGAAGAGCGACCCCGAGCTCCAGCAGATCCCGCAGAACCTGTGGAGCTACGAGACGATCGACGGCAAGATCTACGCCGTGCCGTGGGGCGGCGGCACCCGCGCCGTGCTCTACCGCAAGGACTGGTTCGACAAGCTCGGCATCGAGATCCCCAAGACCTGGGACGACCTTGTCGCGGCGGCCAAGAAGATCGTGGACAAGCAGGGCAAGGACGTCGACGGCTTCGCCTTCAACGGCGGCTCCGACGCGAACATGTCGCTGTCGCCGTTCGTCTGGTCGGCGGGCGGTGACTTCGCCAAGTTCGAGGGCGGCAAGTGGGTGGGCCAGCTCACCCAGCCGGCCTTCAAGGAGGGCTTCCAGTTCTACACGGACCTGGTCGCCAAGGACGGCGTGTCCGGCAAGGGCCGCCTGACGCAGAACTCCGTCGACATCGCCCAGCGCTTCGCCGCCGGCAAGGTCGGCATGTACGTCACCGGCGGCTGGGACATCGCCGCCATCAAGGAGCAGAGCAAGGGCAAGGTCGACGAGTCGAAGATGGCCTTCTTCTCGCTGCCCGCCAAGGACGGCTCCGGCCCGGCCCCGGCCTTCCAGGGCGGCAACGACATCGCCGTCTGGAAGGACGCCAAGAACCCCGAGCTCGCCCTCGAGTACGTCAAGCTCGCCGCGGGCAAGGAGTTCGGCGTCCGGTACGCCAAGGAGGGCGGCCTGCTCCCGCTCTACCCCGACGCGCTCGCGGAGCTGGGCAGCGACCCCGCCCAGAAGCCGTTCACGGACACCTTCAAGGTCGCCAAGGGCTTCCCGGCCAGCCCCAACTGGGCGGAGGCCAACGACACCAAGGCCGTGCTGCAGAACGCGGCGCGTGAGGTGATCGAGGGCAAGAAGAACGTCGACCAGGCTCTGGCGGACGCGAACACCGAGCTTGAGACGATCCTCAACCAGTAGATCATGACTCACTCGTCAACCCTCGCCCGGGGCGGAGCCGACACCTCCGCCCCGTCGCGGCGCAGTCGCAAGCGGACGCGCAGGTCGGGGCTCTCCCCGAAGGCCGTTCCGTACGTCCTGCTCCTGCCCGGCTTCCTGGTCATCGCGGTGCTGCTGCTCTACCCGCTGTACCAGATGGTCGAGATGTCCTTCCACAAGGTCGGGCTCCGGCAGATCAAGGCCGTCAACCCCGCGCCCGCCGAGTTCGTCGGCTGGGACAACTACTCGCAGATCCTCGACTCGGACCTGTTCTGGTCGTCGCTGCGCAACACGGTGCTCTTCGCCGTCGTCACCGTCGCGCTGACGCTCGTCCTCGGGACCCTCGTCGGCCTGCTGCTCAACAAGCTCGGCCCGAAGATGTCGACCTTCGTGATCGTCGGCATCATGGCCGCGTGGGCCACCCCGCCCACGGCTCAGGCGGTCGTGTGGAAGTGGCTGTTCGACTCCGACTCGGGCATCGTCAACTGGACGCTGAACCTCCTGCCCGACTGGCTGTCGAACCTGCTGTTCGGCCGCGCCGACTGGAGCGGGCACCCGTGGTTCAACGACACGCTCACGCTCTACTTCGTGCTGATCGTGGCCGTGGTGTGGGCGTCGTTCCCGTTCATCGCGGTGTCGGTTCTCGCGGGGCTCAAGAGCATCCCCTCGGAGCTGTACGAGGCGGCGAAGATGGACGGCTCGGGCCCGGTCCTCACGTTCAGGAGGATCACGCTTCCGCTGCTCAAGCCGGTGTTCTCGGTGCTGGTCGTGCTGTCGATCATCTGGGACTTCAAGGTCTTCACGCAGCTCTACCTCCTGGCCGGCGGCACGGTGAACCGCGACGCGTTCAACCTGTCGCTGTGGAGCTATGCCGAGGCGTTCAGCAGCCCGCCGAAGATGGGCCTGGGCGCCGCAATCGCGGTCGTGCTGACCGTGATCCTGCTGCTGATCACCTTCGTGTACGTACGTCAGATCGTGAAGACGGAGGACGACATCCGATGAGCCCGCTCGCCCGCAGGAGGCTCGGACGGGCCGCGCTGAACGCGGCCGGGATCGTGGTGTTCCTCTTCGCGGTCTTCCCGGTCTACTGGATGGTCACCACGGCCTTCAAGCCGAATGACCAGATCTTCACCACGAGCTTCATCCCGTTCCCCAGCCCGCCCTCGATGGACCACATCTCTCGGGTCTTCACCAAGGGCGTCGCCGGCCACTCCATCTGGCAGTACCTGTTCAACAGCACGCTCGTGGCGCTCAGCGCCGTCGTGCTCGGCGCGGTGTTCGCGCTGCTCGCGGCGACGGCTGTGGCCAGGTTCCGCTTCCGGTTCCGCACCTCGTTCCTGATCCTGCTGCTGATCGTGCAGATGGTGCCGGCCGAGGCGCTGCTGATCCCGCTGTTCACCATGGTCAAGCGGCTCGGGCTGTACGACCAGCTGCTCGGCCTGATCATCATCAACGTCGGCCTGACACTGCCGTTCTCCGTCTGGATGCTGCGCACATTCGTCGCGGCCGTGCCCAAGGAGCTGGAGGAGGCGTCCTGGATCGACGGCGCGGGCCGGTTCACCACCTTCTGGCGGGTGCTGTTCCCGCTCGTCGCGCCCGGCCTCGTCGCGACCAGCATCTTCGCGTTCATCACCACCTGGAACGAGTTCGTCTACGCCCTGACCCTCATCGGCGACCAGGGCAAGTACACGATGCCGGTCGCGCTGCAGTTCTTCGTCGGCCAGCGTTCGACCGACTGGGGCGGCATCATGGCCGCCTCCACCCTGATGACCATCCCGGTCCTCATCTTCTTCCTGCTGGTCCAGCGGCGGATGGTCTCCGGCCTCGTCGCGGGCGCGGTCAAGGGATAACCACACCGCCACCGGCACTCTCGTACGGCCGCTTGTACGGCCACCGCACCCGGTGGCCGTACGGGCCCTGCCCGCGCGCCCTCACTCCCACTGTCACCTAAGGAGCCGAGACACCATGTCCGCCACCCGCGACCCCCTGGCGGGGGCCGCCGACCCGTCCACGCGTACCGGCGACCCGGGCCTGCACCGGCTCGCGGCGGGCGCACTGCTGATCTCGTTCCGGGGCACGACCGCGCCGGACTGGGTCCTGCGCGGTCTGGAGGACGGTCTGGGGGGCGTCTGCCTCTTCGGGTTCAACGTCGCGGACGGCGAGCAGGTCGCCGCGCTCAGCGCCCGCCTGCACGAGGCGGGACGCCCGGTCGTCTCCCTGGACGAGGAGGGCGGGGACGTCACCCGGCTGGCCTACCACACCGGGAGCGCCTACCCGGGCAACGCGGCCCTCGGCGCGGTGGACGACGTGGCCCTGACCGAGCGGGTCTACCACGCGATGGCCGCGGACCTGGTGCGGTGCGGGGTGAACCTCGACATGGGCCCGGTCGCCGACGTCAACACGGCCGACGACAACCCGATCATCGGCACCCGGTCGTTCGGCTCCTCGCCGGAGCTCGTGGCACGGCACACGGTCGCCGCCGTACGCGGCCTGCAGTCGGCGGGGATCGCCGCCTGCGTCAAGCACTTCCCCGGCCACGGCGCCACCCATCAGGACTCCCACCTGGAGATCCCGCTGGTGGACGCCTCGCTCGACCTGCTGAGGGAGCGCGAGCTGGTCCCCTTCCGCGCGGCGATCGAGGCCGGCGCGAAGTCCATCATGTCGGCGCACGTGGCGGTCCCCAGCCTGACCGGGACGCTGCCCGCCACGCTGAGCCGGGAGACGCTGACCCGGCTGCTGCGGCGCGAGCTGGGCTACGACGGCGTCGTGATCACCGACGCGCTCGACATGCACGCGATCAGCAGGAGCGTGGGGCTCGCGGAGGGTGCGGTGATGGCCCTGGCCGCGGGCGCCGACCTGCTGTGCCTCGGGCCGCTGCCCACTCCGGAGGACGTCCGGGGCATGGTGGACCACATCGTGGACGCCGTCGCCGAGGGCAGGCTCACGGCCGAGCGGCTGGAGGAGGCCGCCGCGCGGGTGGAGCGGCTGCGCGACTGGTTCGGCGCGACACGCGCCGAGGTCGCGGAGGGCGATGTCATCGGCCTGGACGCGGCCCGCCGCGCCGTGTCGCTGACGGGCTCGGCGGGGCCGCTGGTCGACCCGTTCGTGGTCGAGATCGACACGCCGCCCACGATCGCGGTGGGCGAGGTGCCCTGGGGGGTCGCGCCGTGGCTGCCGCAGGCCGAGATCGTCCGGGTCAAGCCGGAGGAGGCCGACGCCGGGGCGCTGCTCGGGCGGGCGCGGGACCGCTCGCTGATCGTCGTCGTCAAGGACGCCCACCGCCACCCGGACAGCCGCGAGCTGATCTCGGAGCTGCTCGCCGCCCGCCCGGACGCCGTCGTGGTGGAGATGGGCCTGCCGATCTGGCGGCCCGGCGCGGGGGCCTACATCGCGACGTACGGCGCCGCCCGCGCCAACGCCCGGGCGGCCGTCGAGCTGCTCACGGCGTGAACGCCTCGGGCACCGCCGCCGTGCCCCGCGTACGAGGAGAGCGGACGACCGCGTAGAGGACCGCGGCGGCGGCCTGGACGACAGCGATCCCGAGCAGCACGAGCGGCGCGGGCAGCCCGGCGCACAGACCGGCCACAGCGGACCCGCAGGACGCCGCCGTGATCTTCAGGCCCGCCCCGAGCGTGAACACCTGGGGCCGCAGCCGGGGCGGCGCGTGGTCCGCCCGGATGCGCAGCGTGGCGCTCAGCAGCGGCCCGTCGAACAGTCCGGCGAGGGCGAACAGCGGCGCCGCCCAGGTCACCGAAGGCGCGAGCGCGGCGACCGCCAGGGCCAGCCCCAAGCCGAGCATGGCGAGCCCGGCCAGGCGTGGGGCCGGAACGGGCCGCCGCGCCACGGCCAGCGAGCCGATCAGGGCTCCCACCGCGAACGCCGTCACCAGTGCGCCCCCTGCGCCCGGACTGCCGTGCGCGTCCGCGAAGAGCACGGTGGCGGCGGTGAGGCCGCCGATTCCGAGGAAGGCCAGGCAGGTGGCCGCGGTGATCGCCCGGAGTTCCCGGGTGCGCCACACGACGGCGAGTCCCGCCATGAGGTCGGCCCGCAGCGTCGGACGCTCCTCCGTGTCCTGCTGGCGGCGGTGCGGCAGCAGGGCGACGAGCACGGCCGCGCACGCCGCGGCCGCGCCCACGACCGCCATGGCCGGCGCGGGCGAGGCCAGGCCGGTCACCACGGTCACCACGAGAGGGCCGGTCACGGACGCCGCGTTGAACACGGCGGCGTCCAGGGCGTAGGCGCGGTCCCGCGCCGTGCCCGCCGGGACCAGTACGGCCAGCAGGCCGGACAGCCCGCCGGAGACCACCGGCCCGCAGCAGCCGCCGGCCAGGGCGACCGCGAGCGTCACGGGCAACGGCGCACGCCCGACGAGGAGCACCAGGGCCTCGACCGCCAGCGCGAACCCGGCCAGCGCCCCCGTGTAGAAGACGCGCGGGCTGCGCACCCGTCCGGCGAGGGCGCCCGCGAGGGGCGCGGCGAACACGTGCGGCGCCATCAGGGCGGTGAGCACGAACGCGCCCTCGGCCGCGCTGCCTGCCCGGTCGAGGGCGAGCAGGACGGCCGCGACCGCCACGCCCTCCTCGGCCAGCCGGGCGAGCAACGCGGTGACCAGATAGAGCCTCACTCCGGCGAGCACGCGCGACCTCCAACGTAACGGCTTTGCGAGTAAAGACGTTACATTGAGACGTGTGAGCGAGACGTCGATTAAGCAAGGGTTCCAACCAGCCCGGCGACTGATCGACTTTGTGAACACGGTCCGCCGGTCCCCGGACCTGCCGCGCGCCGCGATGGCCGACCTGCTCGCCCGGCACGGTGAGAGCGCCGGGAGCCTGACGGAGCGGGGATTTTCGGAGTCGGACGCGGAGGCCCTGCGTGCCGCCGCCGTCCGCATGGCGGACGTGCTGGCCGAGACCGACACAGACAAGGCCGCCCAGGCCCTCAACGTCCTGCTGGCCGAGCATTGCGCGCCGCCGTACCTGTCCCGGCACGACGGTCACCCCTGGCATCTGCACGTGGACCGGGGCGAGAAGGCGGGCTGGGACGAGTGGTTCCTCGCGTCGAGCGCGCTGGCCCTGGCGCGGATCCTCAGTGAGTACGGCCGCGTCACCTGGGGCGAATGCGCCGCCGCGAACTGCTCGACCTTCTACCTCGGCACCGGCCCGGGCAGCGCCCGCCGCTACTGCTCGGCCGCCTGCGCCTCACGGGAGCGGGTGGCTGCCCACCGCCGCCGCGCCCGCGGGCGGTCCTGACGGCGCATTGTCCTCAGGAGGTGAAGATCTCTTCCCGGGCCTGGTCGAGCGCGGCGAGGACCGCCCCGCGCAGCACCGGATTGCCCTCCACCTGGCTCGTGACGACCTGCGGCGGGACGGGGCAGATGCGCGCGACCGCCTCTTCCACGCGGGCGGTCAGCGCCGCCCCACCGGCCCGGCAGACCTCTCCGGCCAGCACCACGAGGCCGGGGTCGAGCACCACGCACACCGACGCCACGCCGAGGGCGAGCCGCGAGGCGACCTCGTCGAGCAAGGGCTCGCCCGCGGCCCCGGCCGCGACGGCCGCGGTCACGCAGTCGGCGGCGGTGTCCCCGGCGAACCCGTGCCCGCGTGCCAGTTCGGTGACGGCCTCGGAGCTGACCAGCGACTGCAGGCCGCCCCCGAGCGACGGCAGGCGCCCGGGGACCGCCCTGACGTCGTCGGCGAGCGGCACCCCGGGCACCGGGAGATAGCCGATCTCCCCCGCGCTGCCCGAACGGCCGCGGTGCAGCCGCCCGCCCAGCACGACTGCCAGGCCGATGCCACGGCCCACCCACACGAGCACGAAGTCGTCCACCTCCTGGGCGGAGCCCTTCGCGCGTTCGGCGATCGCGGCGAGGTTGACGTCGTTTTCGATCGTGACGTCCCGGCGCAGGTCGCGTGCGAGCGCCTCGTGGATGCCCTCGTGCCACTGCGGCAGGTCGAAGGAGAACCGCACATCGCCGGTGCGGGGGTCGACGACGCCGGGCGTGCCGATCACCACGCCGCGCAGCCGCGACAGCGCCACCTTCGCGCTCCTGCAGGCCTTCACCACGGCCGCGTGCACCAGCGACACCGGGTCGTCCTGCCCCTCGGGGGAGGCCGTCACCTCGGCCACCACATCGCCGTTGATGTCGGCGATCGCCGCCGACACCCGGTCGGGGCCGACCTCGAGCCCCGCGACGTACGCACAGGAGGCGATCACGCCGTACAACGCGGCGTTTGGCCCCCGGTTGCCCGCCTGCTCCCCGACGACCTCCACCAGGCCGCGCTCCTCCAGACGCGCCAGCGTCTGGGACGCGGTGACCTTGGAAAGGCCGGTGAGCTCCCCGATCTGGCCGCGGGTCAGGGGACCCGAGGCGAGCAGCAGTTCCAGGGCGGCCCGGTCGTTGATCTCCCGGAGCAGCCGGGGCACGCCAGGACGTCGCTCCATGCTCCTGCTTCCCATCGTCTGAGTCTCCGGCTCGCCGTCGGTGCGCCCACCCACGCCCCTCCGGTTCGCTCGGCCCCCGGTGGCGCTTCGGTCATGCACGCCCGTGAATGAATAACAAGGTTTAAAGCAAGCTTAGCGAGCGGACAAGTGCGAGGGATCGCGCCAGGTCGACGTTGTTGGTAACGCTCCCATGTTTCATGAGGATGGCTCATATGAGCCCGAAGGGAGCGCCATGACCGAGACGGCCAGGCAACCGCACACCACACCGACCCGCCGACGTCCCGCTTCCCCGTGGCCGCTGATCATGCTCGTGACGGGCGTCGCGCTCCTGTTCGACGTGGTGCGGGTGTTCCTGCCGTCCCTCATCACCCTGTACGGCAGGGCGGGCGAGACCGATCCCGCGAGCATGGGAATGTACGCCGCGCTGTGGTTCGTCCTGCCGTTCGCCGCCGTTCCCGCGGCGCGGCTCACCTCGCCCAGGGTCGTCACGACGGCGGGCGCGGTGGCGCTCGTCGCGTCCCGGCTCGGCCTGCAGGCCGCGGACGGGGGCACGCCCCAGCTTCTGCTCGCCTCCGCCGGGGTCACGGCGGGCCTGGTCTTCCTCTACGGCTGCGCGCGGACGGCGGCGGGCACATGGGCGCCGGCCGGGCTGATCGGCGGCCTGGCCGCCTCGTCGATCGTCCATCTGGCCCTCGACCGGGTGGACCTCGTCTGGCGGGGAGGGCCGCTCCCCTGGCTCGCCGCCGTCGCGCTCTGCCTCGCCTTCCTGTGGTCCGTACGGCTCTCGCCCGCGTCGCCCGTCCCCGCCCCGGCGGCCGTGTGGTTCGCCTTCGGCCCGATGCTCATGCTCGCGGGCATGTACTGCGGCGGCCCGGCCATACTCGCGCAGGACACCGAACAGCACAGTGCGCCCTTCACGGCCCTGGCGGTCGCACTCCAGGTCGTGGCGCTGTGCGCGGCCGTCGTCTACGCCTGGACCACGTCGTGGGGCTGGACGGCCGGGCTCTTCCTGGTCGCCGGGGTGGCGGCGGCGGAGACCGGCGTGCAGGGCCTGCCGGCTCTCGTGACGACGGTCGCCCTCGGGGCCTGCGCCGGCGCCGCCGGACGGCAGGCGGATACCACCGTGGGCGGGCGCGGGGGCGTCGCGGTGCTAGGCGGGATGCTCGTGTTCCTGGCCGGGGCATTCCTCTACTACGCGGCCTTCGACGCCGACCTGGGGTTCCCCAACGCGCTGGTCCCGGTGGCGGTCGCCGTTCTGGTCGCCGCCGTCGCCGTACGCGGGGGCCGGCGGCACCGGGCCGCCCCTGTACGGCGGGCGCCTCGCCGATGGGGGTCGATCGCGGTATCGCTGGCCCTGCTGACCGGCCTCCTCACCTGGCAGTCGCCGCCCGCCACGAGGACGATCACAGGTGACGAGTTCACGCTCGTGGCGTACAACATCCGGATGGGCTTCGGGCTCGGCGGGCGGCTCGACCTCGACCGCGTCGCCGCCTGGGCCGCGACGCGGCGTCCCGACGTGGTGCTGCTCAGCGAGGTGGATCGGGGCTGGCTGCTCAACGGCGGGCACGACGACCTGGCGAGGATCGCCCGCGGCCTGGGCATGCGCTACTACTTCGCCCCCGCCGCCGACCGCCTCTGGGGCGACGCGCTGCTCACGAACCTGCCCGTCGCCGAGATCGGCTCGACCCGGCTGGGACGGCACGGATACCCGACCGGCGCCCAGGCCCAGTCGATCGTGCTTGAGGTCGGCGACCACAAGGTGGGGATCGTGAACACCCACCTGCAGGAGCCGCGCGGGCAGGCGCCCGAGGTGGCGGCGATGGTCCGGCCGCTCACCGGCAAGGGCGTGGCCAAGCCGCGACCGGTGATCGTGGCGGGAGACCTCAACACGACGCCGTCGGACCCCCAGATGCGCGTGCTGGAGGCCGCGGGGCTGTCCGACCCCCTGCGGGCACTCGGCGACCCGCCGACCTCGCCCGCCGACGCTCCGGTGCGGCGTATCGACCACGTACTGATCTCCAAGGGGCTCACGGCGGTGGCGGCCGGCGCGCCCCGGGTGCCGTTCTCCGACCACCTCCCGCTCGTCGTACGGCTGCGGCTGGATTAGGCCCGGCCGGGCCATGTTGGCGGGCGGGCGTCCTACCGATGCCAACCAGGCGGGATAATCGACTACATGCGACTTTCTGCCCGTGTCGACTACGCCCTCCGTGCCGCCGCCGAACTCGCCGCGGCGGGTGAGGGACCCACCACGGTGGGCGAGCTGGCCAAGGAGCAGGAGATGCCCCCCAAATACCTGGAGAACATCCTGCTGCAGATGCGCCGCGCCGGACTGGTGCGCGGGCAGCGGGGCCCAGAGGGGGGCTATGTCCTGGCACGGCCGGCCAGTCAGATCTCGCTCGCCGACGTGATCCGCGCGGTGGACGGGCCGCTGGCCAACGTGCGGGGCGAGCGGCCCGAGCACGTCGGCTACCAGGGCGCCGCCCAGGCGCTGCAGCAGGTGTGGATCGCGCTGCGGGCGAGTGAGCGGGCCATCCTCGAGGAGGTCACCCTGGAGCAGATCGCCAAGGGCGAGCTGCCGCCCCGGGTGACCGAGCTCGCCGCCGACCCGGCGGCATGGGACTCACACATGCCGGTGTGAGCCGCCTGTACCCGATCCTCCCGGGAGGAGAGCCGTGCCGGAGGGTGACGCCGTCTACCGGACCGCCAAGCGGCTCAGGCAGGCCCTCGACGGCCGGCGGCTGACCCGCAGCGACTTCCGGGTGCCCAGGTACGCCACCGCCGATCTGCGCGGCCGGACCGTGCTGACGACGATCTCGCGTGGCAAGCACCTCCTGACCCGGGTGGAGGGCGGGCTCACGGTCCACACCCACCTGCGCATGGAGGGAAGCTGGCGGGTGGGCCCGGCGGGCCGCCCGGCCCCGAGGGGCGATGTGGTCCGGCTGATCCTCGCCAACCCCCAGTGGCAGGCGGTCGGCACGCGGCTGGGGATGGTCGATCTCGTGCCGACCGACCGTGAGGAGCGGGTCGTGGGCCATCTCGGCCCGGACCTGCTCGGGCCGGACTGGGATGCCGTCCTGGCCGTACGGAACCTGCTGCGTGCCCCGCAGCGGTCGATCGGCGAGGCGCTGCTCGACCAGCGCGACCTGGCGGGCATCGGCACGATCTGGCGGGCCGAGACGCTGTACGCCGCGCGGGTGTCCCCGTGGCGTCCAGTGGGGTCCATTCCGCCGGACGACCTGGAGGCGCTGGTCTCGATCGCTCACCGTCTGATGGACGCGAGCAAGGACGCGCCGCTCCCGGTGACGACGGGCGATCCACGGCCCGGGCGGTCGCTGCTCGTGTACGGCAGGGCACGCCGCCCGTGCCGCCGCTGCGGCAGCCCGATCAGCGGCGGGGAGATGGGACCACAGCCGGCCGAACGACTGATCTACTGGTGTCCCGCCTGCCAGCGGGATTGATCGGCCGCACGTCAGGCCGCGCGCTGGGAGCGAGGGCGGTCCCGGGACGGAAGCCGGGGATGGGGCCGGGAGACCGCAGGGGGACGAGAGGCCCGACGAACGCGACGAAGCGGGAACGGGGCCCGAACGGGCACGTCGGGAACGGGAAACGGGCCTGCGGGGGCCAGGCGCCCGCCCGTGGGATCGGGACAGGGCACCCGGGTCCGGGTCGACCCGGACTGCGAGCGCGGGCCACGCCTGACATTCTTGCCGGGCGTGTCTTATGGGGCCGTGTCTTATGAAGCCTCGGGGACGGTCAGGCGAGGTCGCGGAGACGCCGTCCGCCGGCACGGCGGGGCGTCGAGACGCCGCCTAGGCGGCGACCATGTCCTTGACCTCGGGGAAGCCCTCGAACTCCGGCCCTGACGGGACGGTCTCGGGGATGGGCAGGCGCTCGTGCTCGGGCAGCTCTGCCAGCACGGGGGCGGCCTGCAGTTCGGCCAGCGCGAACTGATCGGACACCTCGCGCAACACCTGGGACAGCGGGACCCCGAGCGCGCCACAGATCGAGGCGAGCAGCTCGGAAGAGGCTTCCTTCTGACCGCGCTCGACCTCGGACAGATAGCCGAGTGAGACACGCGCCAGAGTGGAGACCTCGCGAAGGGTGCGATTCTGCCGCACCCTCAGCCGCCGCAGTACGTCACCGAGCAGCTGACGCAGCAGGATCATCTGTCGCTCCCTCCCCAAGGGGGGCGCCTTCACGACGCCTCTCGCGGTGGGCTCATGTCGCCCCTTCTTCATCTGCCCTTCGTACATACGCCTCGCCGTCATCATGGGTTCGCTCGGCCCCTTCGCCGGGCGTGCGCCTGTCTTGCTCCTCGCCGATGGCTCACGGACCTCACTCACAGCTCCACCGTACCTGTAGAGGGCGACACCGCGGCAGACCGAGGCGAGCATGTTCGCTGGGGACGTAACGCGGTAATCACCCCGAATGTTCCCCCAAATTTGCCTTCAGCACACCTTCCAGCAGGGTCAACGCCTCCTGACAGGTGGCAGTCCTGATCGTGTCCCTGTCTCCGGTCAAGCGCAGGTCGCGATGCCAGAGGCGCTCTCCCGGTCCGGCCAGGGCGACGTGGACCGTGCCGACCGGCTTGCCGTCCTGGGGATCGGGGCCGGCGACCCCGGTCACCGCCAGGCCGTAGTCGGAGTCTGCGAGCTTGCGCACTCCGGAGGCCATGGCCGCGGCCACATCGGGGTGCACCGCCCCCTCCCTGGCGAGGAGATCGGACGGGACGCCGAGGAGGCTCGCCTTGAGGTCCGTGGCGTAGGCGATCACCCCGCCCCGGAAGGCGGCCGAGGCCCCCATCGGACCGGTCATCGCGGCCCCGATCAGGCCGCCCGTGAGCGACTCCGCCACGGCGACCGTCGCGCCCTGACGGACCAGCAGGGACAGCACCTCGCTCGCCACACCCATCATCCGCTTCGCGCGCTCCTCGCCACCTGCCGCAGCCGCACCGCCCGCACCACGTAGTCGGCCCCGGTCCCCACCGTGACCACCAGGGCGAGGCCCATGGCCGCCCACCTGGCCAGGTCGGGCACACCCGGCACGATGTAGAGGGCGATGGCCACGATCTGCAACACGGTCTTCACCTTGCCCCCGTAACTGGCCGGGATAACCCCGTGCCGGATCACGAGGAAGCGCAGCAGCGTCACCCCCGCCTCGCGGGCGATGATCACCACGGTGACCCACCACGGGATCTCACCGAGGTACGACAGGCTGAGCAGCGCGGCACCGATCAGCGCCTTGTCCGCGATCGGGTCGGCGATCTTCCCGAAGTCGGTGATCAGCGCGTACTTCCTGGCGAGCCAGCCGTCGAGCTGGTCGGTGAGAGACGCGAGCAGGAAGACGCCGAGGGCCGCCAGGCGCCAGCCCTCCCCCTCGACGAACAGGAAGACGGTGAAGACGGGGACGATCGCCAGCCGGGCGATGGTCAGGGCGTTCGCGATGTTCCAGGTGCTGACGCGCCGCACCGTGCCTTCTCCGGCGCCTTCTCCCGCGCCCTCTCCGGCCACACCGGCGGACGGCGGCTCGGGCGCCGTGAGGCCGTCGGCCTGCGGGCCGCTCCGCGGCGCTCCCGGCTCCTCCGCGGTGCGCGGCGCCGGGCCGGCGGACCCGATGTCCGGCTGCCCGGAGACGCCTGACGCCGCCTGCGGAGCGGGCGCCGGGGCCGCCACCGGCGCGGCGGGCACGGCGGCGACCGGCGGCGCCGCGGGCTCCGGTGTCATCTCGCCCGGCCCCGCCACGTCCACCGGCGGCTCACCGCGCTCCGTCATGTGCCTGCCTTGATCCGGGCGATGAGGTCGACCCCCTCGGAGTCGACGGCGACCGCTTGGACGATCTGGCCGGGGACCAGGCCGATCCCCTGGACCGTGACCGCCCCGTCCACCTCGGGCCCCTGGTGCGCCGCCCGGCCCTCGTATCCGCCGTCGCCGAGGTCCTCCTCGATCAGGACCTCCAGCTCGGTGCCGATGCGTTCCTCGGCCCGCTGGGCGGTCAGCTCCTCGGCGAGCTCGGTCAGGATCGCGACCCGCTCGTCGATCACGTCCTGGTCGAGCTTGCCCTCGAAGCCGTACGCCTCGGTGCCCTCCTCGTCGGAGTAGCCGAAGACGCCGATGACGTCCAGCCTGGCCTCCTCGAGGAAGCCCACCAGCTCGTCGAACTCCTCCTGGGTCTCGCCCGGGAACCCCACGATGAAGTTGGACCTGATGCCCGCCTCGGGCGCGCGGTCGCGGATCTGCGCGAGCAGGTCGAGGAACCGCTTGGGGTCGCCGAAGCGCCGCATCCGCCGCAGCACGGTCCCGCTGGCGTGCTGGAAGGACAGGTCGAAGTAGGGCGCGACCCCCTCGGTGGAGGCGATCACGTCGAGCAGCCCGGGCCGCAGCTCGGCGGGCTGCAGGTAGCTGACCCGCACCCGCTCGATGCCCTCGGTCGCGGCCAGCGGAGGCAGCAGCTTCTCCAGCGCCCGCAGGTCGCCCAGGTCCTTGCCGTACGACGTGGAGTTCTCGCTGACCAGCACGAGCTCCTTGACGCCCTGACCGGCCAGCCAGGCGGCCTCGGCGAGCAGGTCCTCCGGCCGGCGCGAGACGTACGAGCCGCGGAAGGCCGGGATCGCGCAGAACGTGCAGCGCCGGTCGCAGCCCGACGCGAGCTTCAGCGAGGCCACCGGCCCGGAGCCGAGCCGCTTGCGCAGCATGCGCGGGCCGCTGGCGGGGGCGACGCCCTCCGGCAGCGGGTCCTCCTGGGCGTGACCGGGAATGTGGGCACGGGCGGCCGAGCGCTCCACCGGCGTGATCGGCAGGAGCGTGCGGCGGTCCCGCGGCGAGTGCGGGACCAGCGGTTTGCCCGCGAGGACGTCGTCGAGACGCTCCCCGATCTCGGCGTAGTCGTCGAAGGAGATCACAGTCGCCTCGGGCAGGGCGTCGGCGAGCTGCGCGCCGTATCGTTCGGCCATGCAGCCCGCCGCGACCACCTTCGCGCCCGAGTCGGCCGCGGCGAGCAGGGTGTCGATCGAGTCCTTCTTCGCCGAATCGATGAAGCCGCACGTGTTGACGACGACGATGTCGGGATCGTCGTCATCGGTGTGCCAGCCGGCGGCCTCCAGCCGCGCGGCCAGCTCCTCGGAGTCGACCTCGTTGCGGGCGCAGCCCAGCGTGATCAGCGATACGGTTCGGCGAGAAGACATGATGCGAACTACGGTATCGGCAGTCGGCGATTAACGGGGACTCGGGCCGCCCGCGTCGAAGGTCCGCCGGATCATCTGGCCGTCCCTGCCCGGCGTGCCGAGGTCCCTTCCGTTGACCTCCAGCCGGACCGCCCCCGCGTCTCCGATGGTCACCCGCATCCGGTCCTTGGCCGAATAGGTCGTGGTCTTCCCCTCGGGCAGCGTCCCCTGGAAGATCTCGTGGCCCTCGGCGTCCCGCAGGTTGAGGTAGGCCGGCTTGCGCGCGGTGACCTTCACGACCACGAGGCCGGGCGCGACGGCCTCCTCGAGGGTCTTCCTCTCGTGGCCCTTCTCGTGACGCGAGTGCGCGTGCGGCGCGGTCACCGGGAGCTGGGCGGCCGTCGGGCCCGCCTTCCCTCCGGATCCCCCGAGGATCCGCGCGACGACGACGACCGCGACGATGGCCAGGGCGACCGCGACGGCCTTCGTCCAACCCGGGGCCCTGCGGGCCCGCTCGCCCACGTCGCCCCTGAACACCGCCGACGCCTTGACCGGTGACGCGTTGTCGGCGTTCTCCTGCTCGTACTGCCGCAGGATCTCGTCCGGGTCGAGGCCGAGGTCGGAGGCGATGGTCCGGATGTGCCCGCGCGCGTAGAAGTGGCCCACCGAGAAGTCGTCCCGCTCGAAGCGTTCGATGACGGTCTCGCGGATCCGCGTCCGCTCGCTGAGCTGACGCACGGTCAACCCGGCGCGCTCACGGGCTTCGGCCAAAACAGCACCAACGCTCATCGTTCCGCCCCCCTGTCTTCAACCGCACCGTCTTCCAGCTCGCCCCACGATGCGTAGTTAGTCACATTCAATCAGCAACTGACTACGGAGGGTACCCACGTGTGGACTCCGAGCAACTCCCCTGTCACCCTCGCGACGCGGTTTCAGGGCGAGACGACAGGAACGCGGCTCTCATCCGCCCGCGTGCGGGTCGTGGGCGACGATCTCCAGCCGGGCGATCCGCTCCGCGTCGCCGAGGTCGAAGCGGTAGTCGAGGTCGACGGGGCTGCCGGGGAACGTTCCCTCCAACCGGCAGGTCACGATCGTCCACCCGGCCACGCCGCCGGCGCGGGCGGACAGCGGCGTCACGGTGTAGGTGTACTCACCCGCGACGCGATCGAGCCACCTCGCGATCTCGCCTGTTCCTCGGTAGTCGCGTCCGTCGTCGGTGACGTGCGCGGACTCGGCGAAGCACACGATCGCGGCGGCGCGGTCGCCGCCGGTGGTCAGGCTCATGTAGGCGCGCACGGCGTCCGGGCAACCGGCGAGCGGCGAGTTCGTCATGGCGGGTCCTTCCGATGGTCGCGAGTTGAGCGGTCGCCTCTTTCGCAAGGCGGGGTGATCAGATGGTGGGGATGGCGCCGCCGGCGACGACCTCATGGCGGTCTTCCAGCGAGAAAGCGTCCAGATGGGGCATGATTCTCCCGATCGGAGTTACTTCGATCTTAGCAGTGACAGGTGACTGCTACCATAGCAGTAACTCGACTCAAGGATGGACATGGTCAGCAAGATCAGGCTGGAAGATCGCGAATGTCCGCTGTCCGCGACGTTGGGCGTCGTCGGCGAGTGGTGGACGGTGCTGATCCTGCACGACTGCTTCGACGGCTACACCCGGTTCGACGAGTTCCAGGCCAACATCGGCCTGTCGTCGAGCATGCTCACGGCCCGGCTGAAGAGCCTCGTCGATCGCGGCATCCTGGAGCGCAGGCCCTACCAGGAGCGGCCGGTCCGGTACGAGTACGTGCTCACCGACCTCGGGCGGTCGTTGCGGCCGGTGCTCGTCGCGCTGGCCGCGTGGCGCAACGCGCAACTGGCCCCGGAAGAGCGGTCGATGATCCTCGTCGACGCGCGGACCGGCCGGGAGGCCGAGCCGGTGGTCGTCGACGCCCACACCGGCGAGCGGGTCGACGGCCCCGGCTACGTCTTCGCGGCCGGACCCGCGGCGGGACCGGTCATGCGGCAGCGGTACGAAGGCGTGGCGCACCGGCCCGCACCCGAGGCCGCCTTCCAGGCGGGTGCGACGGAGAGCCCGGCGCCAGAACCGGCCTGATCACGGACGGCACGTCCGTGGTCAGAGCCGGCGTTCAGCCGGTCTCCCCGCGCAGCTCGGCGAGCAGGCCGGGCAGGTCGTCGGGCTTGACCAGCACCTCGCGGGCCTTGGACCCCTCGCTGGGGCCGACCACGTTGCGGCTCTCCAGCAGGTCCATCAGCCGCCCGGCCTTGGCGAAGCCGACGCGCAGCTTGCGCTGGAGCATGGACGTGGAGCCGAACTGGGTCGACACGATCAGCTCTGCGGCCTGGATCAGCAGGTCGAGGTCGTCGCCGATCTCCTCGTCGATCTCCCGCTTCGCGGCGGCGGGCGCGGCGACGTCCTCCCGATACTCGGCCTGCATCTGGGCCTTGCAGTGGGCGACGACCTCCGCGATCTCCTTCTCGGAGATGAACGCGTTCTGCAGCCGCATCGGCTTGCTCGCGCCCATCGGCAGGAACAGCGCATCGCCCTGCCCGACGAGCTTCTCGGCTCCCGGCTGGTCGAGGATGACCCGCGAGTCGGCGAGCGAGGAGGTGGCGAACGCCAGCCGCGAGGGCACGTTCGCCTTGATCAGGCCGGTGACGACGTCCACGGACGGCCGCTGCGTGGCGATGACCAGGTGGATGCCGGCGGCCCTGGCGAGCTGCGTGATGCGGACGATCGAGTCCTCCACGTCGCGCGGCGCGACCATCATGAGGTCGGCCAGCTCGTCCACGATCACCAGCAGGTAGGGGTACGGCTGGTAGACCCGCTCGCTGCCCGGCGGCGGCACCAGCTTGCCCGCGCGCACGGCCTTGTTGAAGTCGTCCACGTGCCGGAAGCCGCTGGCCGCGAGGTCGTCGTAGCGCCGGTCCATCTCGCCCACCACCCATTCGAGGGCCTCGGCGGCCTTCTTCGGGTTCGTGATGATGGGCGTGATGAGGTGCGGGATGCCCTCGTACGAGCTGAGCTCGACCCGCTTGGGGTCGACCAGCACCATGCGGACCTCGTCGGGCGTGGCTCGCAGGAGGATCGAGGAGATCAGCCCGTTGATGCAGGTCGACTTGCCCGCGCCGGTGGCGCCCGCGATGAGGATGTGCGGCATCTTGGCCAGGTTGGCCACGATGGTGCGGCCCTCGACGTCCTTGCCGAGCCCCACGATCATCGGGTGGTGGTCGGCCTGGGCCACGGACGAGCGCAGCACGTCGCCCAGCGAGACGAGGTCCTTGTCCGTGTTCGGGATCTCCACGCCGATCGCCGACTTGCCCGGGATCGGGGACAGGATCCGCACGTCGGCCGACTTCACCGCGTACGCGATGTTCTTGGTGAGCGCGGTGACCTTCTCGACCTTGACGGCCGGGCCCAGCTCGATCTCATACCGGGTCACCGTCGGGCCCCGGGTGAAGCCGACCACCTGCGCGTCGATGGCGAACTGCTCCAGCACGCTGCTCAGCGCGTCCACGACGACCTTGTTGGCCTTGGTCTGCGGCTTGGGCGCGCTGCCCGGCCGCAGCAGCGCGAGGTCCGGCAGCGTGTACGGCCCCTCCTGGCTGGACAGGACGAGCTGCTCCACCTTGCGCGGCGCGGGGGTCGGCAGCGGAGGCTGCGGCGCCGGCTTGGGTATCTCCGGCTCGGTCGGCTCGGCCGACTCCACGACGTCGTCCACCAGGCCGGGGACGATCTCCGGCGAGTGCTCCTTCTCCGACAGCACGGGCGTGTCGTACGGCTTGACGCCGTCGCCGCCCGCGGTTTCGCGCCCGTCGCCCTGCTGCTTGCGCGTGCGCTTCTTGGCCGGGGCGGGGGCCTTGCGGGGCTCCCCGGTCTGCTCCGGCCGCTGGAAGAGCATGTGCTGGATCTCGGCGAGGCGCTCGGGGATGCGGTGGACCGGGGTCGCGGTGATCACCAGCAGGCCGAAGCCGGACAGCATCACCAGCAGCGGGATCGTGATGAACGCCGGCAGGATGCTCGACGGCGGAGCCGAGACGATGAAGCCGATCATGCCGCCCGCCGCCGACACGTTGTCCATGCCGTCGTTGGGCCCTCCGGAGGGGTACGGCGTGCCGTGGGCGACGTGCACGATCCCGAGTATCCCGGCCAGCAGCGCGGTCCAGCCGATGCCCATCCTGCCGGTCTCGGCGTTCTGGTCGGGGTGGCGCAGCAGCCGCCAGGCGAGCACCGCGAGCAGCACGGGCACCGCCCAGGCGAGCGATCCCACCGTCCCGCGCACCACGGCGTCGACGAACGCGGCGAAGCCCGTCTTGGTGTCCCGCCAGGTCAGGGCGGCGAGCACGATGGCGCCCGCGAGCACCGACAGACCCTGCCCGTCGCGGCGGTGCACGGGGTCGAGATCGCGGGCGCCCTGCCCGAGTGCCCGCGCCGCCGCGCCCACGCCGTTCGCCACCAGCATCCACATGCCGATGACGAGCTTGCCGATCACGAGGAAGAACCAGCTGATCGGGTCCTGGCCGGTGGCGACCGGCCGCTTGGGCGCGGGCCTGGGCGCCGCCCTGCCTCGGGAACCCGCCGGGGATCGCTTCGGGGAAGCCGTACGGGAACCGGAGCGCGACGCGGGGCGCTTGCCGGACCCCTGTCCGGACGTACGGGTGGCCATGATGCCGAAGTTACCCCGGATGCGGGCGATTACCGGGGCGGCGCGCCGGGAGGCCGCCCCATGGGTCGCTGCTCTATGGGGCGCTGCCCTTTTGGGTGCTGCCGGAGTCCCGCCGTCCGTCGAGGAGCGAGATCACCCGCCTGCGACCGTCTTCGCCCGCCGGCACTTCCAGCACCAGCAGGAGATCGGGGTGCTCCGCCGGACGCAGCTGGAACATCTCCAGGTCCAGCCGCCCGACCTCTGGGTGGTCGATCGCGACCGTCGCGGGCCTGAAGCGGCGGACCGGGTAGTCCGCCCACCACTCGCGGAATTCCGGGCTGACCTCGGTCAGCTCCGCCACCAGCGCCGTCAGGGCGGGGTCACCCGGCCGGCGTCCCATCGCGGCGCGGAACTGGCTGATCAGGGCGCGGGCGGCGGGTTCCCAATGGACCATCCGGGCGCGGTTGCCGGCGTCGGTGAACATCATCCACAGCAGGTTCCGCCTGCCCGGCGGGAGCGTCAGCGGATCGTGGCGGAGCAGGGCGTAGGGGGTGTTCCAGGCCAGATAGTCGAAGCACGCGTCGTACACGGAGGCGGCGTTCGGGGTGGCGGCGTCCACCAGGCGCCGCAGCCGGTCCCGTGGCCGCTCCCCCTCGCCGGACGGCGTGTCCGGCGGGGCCAGGCCGGCCAGTTCGCGCAGGTGGCGGTGTTCGTCGGGGTCGAGCAGCAGCGCACGGGCCAGCGCGTCGATCACCTGCGCCGACGCCGAGATGTCCCGTCCCTGTTCCAGGTAGGTGTACCAGGTGACACCGACGCCCGAGAGCTGGGCGATCTCCTCGCGGCGCAGGCCGGGGGTGCGGCGCAGGGCCGGATCGCCTTCCGGCAGGCCGACGTCGGCCGGACGCAGGCGGGCCCGCCGGGCGCGGAGGAACGCGCCGAGCTCGGCCCTGCGGTCCGACGCCCTGGCGCGGCGGCCGGGCGCGTGACTGGCAGCACGAGTGCCAGGACCGCCGGACGCCGTCTCGTTATCGTGGCGTCCATGATCCTTCACACCGCGAGTCTGCCACGGAGGTAGGCGTCATGAGCGATCCCGTACTGGTGGTCGGCGCCACGGGCCGGCAGGGTGGCGCCACCGCGCGGCAACTGCTCGCCCGGGGCCGGAGCGTACGCGCCCTGGTGCGCGACCCGGGCTGTTCCGCCGCGAAGACCCTGGAAGAGTCGGGGGCGGAACTCGTCGTGGGCGACCTCGACGACGAGGCGGCGCTGCGCCGAGCGATGCGGGGCGTGGACGGGGTCTTCCTGGCGCTGACCATGATGCAGGGCCCGAGGATCACCGTCGAGGGCGCCGCCGCCGAGGAGGGGCGGGGCCTGACGGTGGCCCGGCTGGCCGCGGAGATCGGCACGGGACACCTCGTGTACAGCTCGGTCCCCGGCACGGACGCCCCCTCCGGAATCCCCCACTTCGAGAGCAAGGCACGGATCGAGCGCGAGATCCACGCGCTCGGGATCCCGGCGACGATCCTGCGCCCGGTCTCCTTCATGGAGAACTTCGCCACCTACAACCGGCCGGTCCTGGAGGACGGCACACTGGTCGTGAGGCTCCCCGCGCAGCCCGGCAAGCCGATGCAGCTGATCGGCGTCGAGGACATCGGCGTGTTCGCCGCCCTCGCCTTCGAGCGCCCCGGCCGGTTCCTCGGCCGCACCGTCGACCTGGGCGCCGACGAGCTCACCCCGTCCGAGATCGCCGCGACGTTCGGCCGGGTGTGCGGCCTGCCGGCCCGCTTCGAACGGACGCCGATCGAGCAGGTGCGCGCGTTCGACGAGTGGGTGGCCCGGATGTACGAGTTCTTCGACGAGCGCCCGTCCGCACAGGTCGATCTGCGGGCCCTGCGAGCCGAGCACCCAGGCCTGATGACCTTGGAGACGTGGCTGCGCGCCACCGGCTGGAGAGCGTGAGGCCGACACTCCGCCGCCCCGTCCCCGGCTCCGCCGCCGGGGGCGGAGCCCGTCAGTAGGCGCGGCGCTGACGCATGGCGGAGCGCTCGATGCGCTCGCGCGCCTCCAGCAGGCAGGAGGCGATCTCCTTCTCCCGCTGGGGCGTGAGGCGCGGGATCGGCACCGAGCAGCTGATGGCGTCGCGCGGCGGGTCACTGATGTGCAGCGCGACGCCGAAACACCGCAGCCCCTCGGTGTTCTCCTCCCGGTCCACCGCGTAGCCCTGCTTGCGCACCCGGCGCAGGTCGACCAGCAGTTCCTCGGCGTCCACGATCGTGTGGGCCGTCAGCGAGGGCAGCTCGGCGGGCAGCATCGCGCGCACCTCGTCGTCGTCCCTGCTCGCCAGGATCGCCTTACCGAGCGACGTGGTGCTCGCCGGCAGGCGGCGGCCCACCCGGGAGAACGGCCGCAGGTAGTGCCGCGAGGCCCGCGTGGCGAGATACACGATGTCGAAGTGGTCGAGACGGGCGAGGTGCACCGTCTCCCCCGTGACCTCGGCCAGCCAGTCCAGGGCGTCGTGCGCGAGCTGGACCACCGGGTCCCCGTCGATGTACGTCGCCCCGACCAGCAGAGCCCGCATGCCGATCCGGTAGAGCGTGCCGGTGACGTCGGTCTCGATCCAGCCGAGGTCGACCAGCGTGCGCAGCAGGGCGTGCAGGCTGCTCTTCGGATAGCCCAGCTTGCCCTGAAGGTCGGTGAGGCTGTGCAGTCCGGGATACTGCGCGAAGAAGTCGAGCAGCTCGACCGTCCGGAGTGCCGACTTCACGTGCGGCACGGGTTCCGCCATGTGTACCTCCCTGACCCGCTGTACGCCTCCTATTGTGAGCCGGTTCCCCAGGAGGCGACCGTCCGGGAGGCGATGTAGTCCATATCCAGATCATCCCCCAGTCCGGGAGTGTCCGGCATCCGCACCTTTCCGTCGGCGAGCGGGTCGACGATCGACCGCAGGTGCGGGGCGGGCGTGTCGTAGTCCGAGTGCGGGTGCAGCAGCCCCCGCTCGTACCACTGCCCGCACAACGTGGCGCCGATCACGGCCAGGGCGCCGGAGCCGTTGCCGTGGATCTCGCAGTCCATGCCGAACGACTCGGCCAGGTGGACCGCCTTGATCGCCGGGATGATCCCGCCGGAGCCGACCACCCCGACCCTGAGGATGTCACAGGCCCCCGCGGCCACCCACTCCGCCCGCGCCATGTGCTTGCCCCAGGAGGTCTCCGGCCCGAGGATCGGCGTCCTGAGCTGGTCGGCGAGCCATCGGTACGACTGCACCGACGCCTCCTCCATGGGCTCCTCGTACCACGCGAAGTTCAGCTCGTCGAGGGCCCTGCCGAGGGCCAGGGCCTCGGAACGGGAGTACCAGTGGTTGCTGTCGAGCATGAGCGCGACGTCCGGGCCGACCGCCTCCCGGACCGCGGCGCACGCCTCGATGTCGCGGTCCACGCCGTACGCCATGGGCGGCATCCAGGTGTGCAGCTTGATCCCGCGGTAACCGCGGGAGACGAGTTCCTTGGCGAAGGCGGCGTAGTCCTCGGGGGTGGCCAGGCCGCCGGGGATGTCGTCGCCGCACATCGTGCTCGCGTAGGCGGGCACCTCGGAACGGGCGCCGCCGAGGAGCTTCCAGACCGGCAGCCCGAGCTTGCGCCCGGCGAGGTCCCACAGGGCCTGGTCGACGGCGCTGAGCGCCCGGTCGGACAGGTTGCCCTGGGCGCCCCGCTGCCGGCGGGCGACGCGGTGCCACAGCCGCTCCCGGTCGAGGCTGTCCTGGCCGATCAGCGCCGGTCCGATGTGACCGGTGATCACCGCCTCCCTGACGGTGTCCGGCGCCGCCAGGCAGTATCCGGTCGTGCCGTCGCTGTCGGTGACGGCCAGCAGCGCCTCCCGCACCTCCCGGGGCGGGCCGGGGTGCCGGTGGCCGTGCCCGTCCACCACGGACTTGGTGACCGTGGTGAAGACCGTGACGATGACGCGTTCGACGACCGCCATGGACTCTTCCTCTCTCTCGCTGCTGGAGGGGCCGGAGGGCCGGTGCGCGGTCAGGGACGCACCGGCCCGGTCCCGGGATCCGGCGGCGGTTGTCAGCCGCCGGTCGCCTTCTTCCATTCGGCCTGGGCGTCGGTCAGCTTCTGCGCCAGGGTGTCGAGGAACTCCTGGGGCTTCATCTGGCCGAGCAGCACCTTCTGGAAGAGGGGCTCGGTGTCGGCCTTGGTGATGGAGGAGAACTGGGGCAGGTAGTAGGGCGGGGACACGACCTGGGTGTTCGGGTCGTTCAGCGTGTCGACGGCCGTCTTCAGGTGCTCCAGGCCCTGCAGCCAGGAGTCGCCCTGCGCCTCGGTGTTGGCCGGGATCTGACCCGTCTGCTGGTTCCAGTAGCTGTTGCTGTCGTGGGAGACCAGGAACTCCACGAACTTCCAGGCGGCGTCCTTGTGCTCGCTGTTCTTGAAGACCGCGAAGCCGTCCACCGGGTTGGCGACGATGGTCCGCTTGCCGCCGGGGCCGGTCGGCAGCGCGAAGGCGCCGATCTTGTCCTTCCCGTGCGCCTTGACGTGGTCGTTGTAGGAGCCCAGGTTGTGGTGCATCATCGCGATCTTCCCGGTGCCGAACGCGGCGACCATCTTCGGGAAGTCGTTGGTGACGTCGGCCTCCGGGGTGTCCTTCTTGTACAGCCCGGCCATCTTGGTGAGGAACTCGACGTTCTTCGGGTCGTTGACCGTGCTCTTGCCGGAGGCGTCGAAGAACTGGGCGACGCCCGAGTAGGAGTACATCTCGGCGAGGATCTGGAAGATCGAGCCGGCGCCGCCGCGGATGGTGTAGCCGTACTCGTCGGGCTTCTTGGTCAGGTCGTCGGCGTCCTTGAAGAACTCGTCCCAGGTGTTCGGCGCCTGCTGGAGCTTGTCCTTCAGATACCACACCACGTCCATGTTGGAGGTGTTGGGCACCAGGTAGAGCTTGCCGTCGGGCACGGTCTTGCGGACCGAGTCGAGCATCGGCGTGGCCAGCTTGCCGTTCACCGAGCTCTTGGCCAGCCACTCGTCCGCCGGCTCCAGCGCCTGCTGGCCGGTCAGGTTGGCCAGGTACGACGTGGTGACGCCGCCGACGTCGGGGGTGTCCCCGCCCGCGACGGCGGTGTCGTACTTCTGCTGGACGGAGGCGATGGGGACGCCGACGTACTCGACGTGGATCGAGGGGTTGGCCGCCTCGAACCGCTTGATGAGCTCCTGGTAGATCGGGGTGCGGGCACCCCCGTTGTTGTCCCAGAACGTGATGGTCGTCTTGCCGGAGCCCTCGTCGGAACCCGAGTCCGATCCACATCCGGTAGCGGTGACGGCGAGGACGGCGAGCGCCGCCCCGGCCACTTTCATCTTCATGGTTCCTCCTGCATACGACAGGCTGGGGGGTCGCTATCCCTTGACCGCGCCGGCGCTGATGCCGTGCACGAGATAGCGCTGGACCACTGCGAACACGCAGACCACCGGCAGGGCGGCGACGACGCCCCCGGCCGCGAGAGCCCCGAAGTCGGCGCTGTACTCCCCGATCGTGTAGCTGAGCCCGACGGGGATCGTGAAGCTGTCCTGCTTGCTGACGAACATCAGCGCGAACAGGAAGTTGTTCCACGTGTGGATGAAGGCGAACGACCCCACGGCGATCAGGCCGGGCCGCAGCTGCGGCAGCACGATCGCGAGGAAGCCGCGGAAGCGGGTGCAGCCGTCGACCATCGCGGCCTCCTCGACCGTGAACGGCACGGCCGAGATGAACCCGCTCATCAGGATGATCGACAGGGGCAGGTTGAAGACGGTGTCGGCGACGATGAGGCTGGCCAGGCTGTTGATCAGGCCGAGCGACTTGAAGATCGAAAACAACGGGATCAGCATCATCGCGCCGGGGATGAACTGGGTGCACAGCAGCACGACCATGAACAGGCCCCGGCCGCGGAACCGGTAGCGCGACAGCGCGTACCCGCCCATGACCGCGATGACCGTGGTGAACAGCAGCGACCAGACCCCGACGATCACGCTGTTCTTGAAGAACACCGCGTAGCCGATGTCGTTCCAGACGGTCTCGAAGTGCTCGAACGTGATCGGCCAGGGCACCGGGTCGGTCGATCCGGCCGGCCGCAGGGCGAACACGAGCATCCAGTAGAACGGCACGAGGGTGAAGACCAGGTACATCCCGAGGGGGACGTAGAGCCGCAGCACCCGGCCGGGATCGCGCCTCTTCCGTCGGCGGGCCCCCGCGGGCACCGCTCGGGTGCGCGGGCGGGTCATCACGTCGGCGCTCATTGCGAAACCCCTCGCCTCTTCATCGTTCCTCGCCGAACCGGCTGAGCCGGAGGTAGAGGATGGAGCAGAACAGCAGGATCACGAAGCCCGCCATCGTCAGCGCCGAGCCGTACCCGAAGTCCTTGGAGTCGACGGCCCGCTGCGCGACGTACAGCGGCAGCGTGGTCGTGACCTGCGCCGGGCCGCCGCCGGTGAGCGTGTAGAGCAGGTCGACGTTGTTGAACTCCCAGACCCCGCGCAGCAGCGTGGCCAGCACGATCGCGTCCCGCAGGTGCGGCAGCGTGACGTGGAGGAAGCGCCTGATCCGCCCGGCGCCGTCCACCGCCGCCGCCTCGTAGAGCTCGCCCGGGATGCCCTGCAGGCCGGCGAGCAGGAGGATCGCGAAGAACGGCACGCCACGCCACAACTCGGTCACCACCACGGCGGGGAAGACCGTGTCGGGGTTGCCGAGGACCGCCGCCTCGGGCTGCCCGAGGAAGCGAAGCACCCCGGTGCTCGGCGTGTAGAGCAGGATCCAGATGCCCGTCGTCAGCACCCCGGAGACGGCCCAGGGCGAGAAGACGAGCGACCGGGCGAGCCCCCTGCCGATGAAACTTTCATTGACGATCAGGGCCAGGGCCAGCCCGAGGATCAGCTGGAGGCCGATCTCGGCGACCACCCATTTGGCGGTGAAGCCCAGGCTGTGCCAGAAGACCTCGTCCTCGAACAGCATCCGCCGGAAGTTGTCGAGACCGGCGAAGCCGTCCGCCCATGGCCGGGTGAGGTTGCGGTGCTGCAGGCTGTAGTACGCGACGCTGGCGATCGGGTAGACGAGAAACGCGGCGATGAGCGCGACCGTCGGTGAGATCAGCAGGTACGGCACGGCCCTGCGGCGCATCGTCGTCACCGGCGCATCTCCTCTGCGACTTTTCCCGAACTACGTTCAAGACATATTCCTGAACGCGGTTCACAAACGTGGACGGATCAACGGTGATGTTCGGGCCTCGGTCCTGTCAAGAACCCGTGTCCTATTCGAAACATTCACCCTCTCGGGGCCGCGCGTCTTGACCACGCGCCGCCGCACACCGTACGGTCCGGGTGTTCACAAGCATGAATCTGGTTCAGAAGGATGACGGAGGAAGCCGGTGACATTCGACGGCCTGCTGTTCTTCCCGGTCACGCCGTGCGACGGGGGGGAGCGGCTCGACCTCGAGGTGTTCCGCCGGCATGTGCGGCAGGGCGTCGAGGCGGGGTGCGGCGCGGTGTTCGCCTGCTGCGGCACCGGCGAGTTCCCCTCGCTCAGCCTGCGCGACTACGCCGCCTGCGTGGCCGCCGCGGTGGAGGAGGCGGCCGGGCGCGTCCCGGTGGTCGCCGGGACCGGCTACGGCACCGCGATGGCCCTGGAGTTCGCCAGGGCGGCCGAGGACGGCGGGGCCTCGGCCCTGCTCGCGCTGCCGCCCTACCTCGTGCAGGCGGGCCAGGACGGCCTGCGCCGCCACTACGAGGCGATCGCGGACGGCACCCGGCTGCCGGTCATCCTCTACCAGCGGGACAACGCCGTCTTCGAACCGGAGACGGTCGCGGCGCTCGCGCAGCACCCGGGCGTCATCGGGCTCAAGGACGGCCACGGCGACCTCGGCCTCATGCGCCGGATCATCGAGGCCGCCCCGCCCGGCATGCTCTACTTCAATGGCCTGCCGACGGCGGAGCTGTCCCAGCTCGGCTACCGGGACCTCGGAGTGGTCCGCTACTCCTCCGCCGTCTTCTGCTTTCTCCCCGACCTCGCCCTCGCCTGCTACCGGGCGCTGCGGGACGGCCGCGACGACATCGCCAACCGTCTGATCGAGGGGTTCTACCGGCCCCTGGTCGACCTGCGGCGCGAGGGCCCGGGGTATGCCGTCTCGCTCATCAAGGCGGGTGTGCGCCTGCGTGGTCTGGACGTGGGACCCGTCCGCCGGCCGCTGTCCGATCCCAGCCCCGAGCACCTCGACAGGCTCGCCGCGCTGATCGACCGCGGTCTCGCCCTTCTCGAAGAACTGGAGCGGTCGCCCAACCCGGCCTGAGCGCCGGTGACGCGTACGGACTCGTCTCGGGGGAGCGACCGCGGAACGGAGACAGTCATGCCCGGAAGATCCTTATTCGTGTCGGCCGCCCTCGCGGTGACGGCCGCCGTCCCCCTGCTGGGCGCGGGCCCCGCCGGGGCGGCCACCCCGCCGGCCGGGAAGCCGGTCGATCTCGGGCGGCAGACGCTGCCCGCGGGCGACGGCTGGGCCTCGGCCGGCACCGGCACCACCGGCGGCGCGGCGGCCCCCGTGTCGAACATCCACGTGGTCACCGACCGCGCGGGCCTGGCCGCGGCCCTCGCCTCCCCCGGGCCCCGCATCATCTACGTCAAGGGCGCCATCGACGTCGACAAGACCTGCGCGGACTTCGCCACCGGCGGCTACACGCTGGCCGGCTACCTCGCGGCGTACGACCCGGCGGTGTGGGGCCGCGACACCGAGCCGTCCGGGCCCATGGAGGACGCGCGGGCGGCCTCGGCCGCGGCGCAGACGAAGTACATCAAGCTCAAGGTGCCGTCCGACACCACGATCGTGGGCCTGCCGGGAGCGACCATCCGGCACATCAACCTGCACGTGGACAAGGCCGACAACGTCATCATCCGCAACATCCGGTTCGAGGACGCGGCCGACTGCTTCCCCCAGTGGGATCCCACCGACGGCGCCGAGGGCAACTGGAACTCCCTCTACGACAACATCTCGGTCACCGGCTCGACCCACGTCTGGATCGACCACAACACGTTCACCGACGGGGACAACCCCGACTCGAACCAGCCGGTCTACTTCGGCCGGCCCTACCAGGTGCACGACGGGCAGTCGGACATCACCAGCGCGTCCGACTTCGTCACCGTGTCGTGGAACAAGTTCTCCGACCACGACAAGACGATGCTGATCGGCTCGACCAACAACCCCGCCAACGACCGGGGCAAGCTCAGCGTCACCGTGCACCACAACGAGTTCTTCGGCAACCTCCAGCGGCTGCCGCGCGTGCGGTTCGGCAAGGTGCACGTCTACAACAACTACTACCAGGTGCCCGACGCCGAGCCCTTCGAGTACGCGCTGGGCGTGGGCGTGGAGTCCCAGATCTACGCGGAGAACAACTACTTCCGGCTGAGCCGGAGCGTGGACCCGGCCGACCTGCTCTACAACTGGGGCGGCACGGCGCTGACGGCCAAGGGCAACCTGCTGCGGGTCGGCGGCAAGGAGCAGCCCATCGACCTGGTCGCCGCCTACAACGCGAAGTACGACCCCGACCTCGGCGCCGACGCGGGCTGGACGCCGACCCTGCACACGGGGGTCGACCCCGCGGAAACCGTGCCCAGGGAGGTCTCCCGGCACGCCGGGGCCGGCGAGATCCACTGACGGCCGGCGGCGCGCGGCCCCTGTGGACCCGGAGGGGCCGCGCGGTCTCCGCGGCACGCCTCATGCGAGCAGGCGGAGCCCGAGCTGGACGCACAGCTCGAGCTGGTCGTAGAAGACCTCGCTGCAGTCGATCAGACCGCCCGCGATGTCGAACAACCAGCAGGAGCGCACGCTGACTCGCCGCCCGGTGGCCTCGACGACCTCGCCCGTGGTGAGCGGGAACGGGCCGGCGTGCGTGCCTGTTCCCACGGCGGCCGCGGCCACGGCGGCGTCTGTGACGATCTTCTGCCACACCGTGAGGCGCACGTCGGGGAACGCCTGCCAGATCAGCACGTGATAGGACGCGACCTCCGAGTGGCCGTCGAAGGGGCCGCCGGGCCCCACCGCCCGCGGGACCGAGCTGTAGCAGCCCATGACCGCGTCCAGATCGTGGGTGTTGTACGCGCTGAAATATCGGTCCACCACGTCGACCACGGCGAGACCCCCCGACTCTCGCACCTGGGAGTCCAGGTTATCGAGACGCCGTTCTCTTCCTCCTCGTCCGGGTCCCGGCTCCGGAGCCGGGACCCGGACGAGGAGGACCCGTCAGACGCGGAAGCGGCCGTCCACACGCTGCGGCACGCCGAGGGGGTTGTCGTCACGCAGCTCAGGCGGCAGCAGATCGTGCGGCCAGTCCTGGTACGCCACGGGGGTCGTCCACCGCCTGATCGAGGCCGCGCCGACGGAGGTGTGCGCCGGGGTCGTGGAGGCGGGCCAGGGGCCGCCGTGGTGCATCGCCCAGCAGACGGCGACGCCCGTGGGCCAGCCGTTCCAGATGAGCCGCCCGGCCAGCCGGCGCAGGACCGGCACGAGATCGCGGGCCTCCTGCGGCCCGGCCGCGTGGACGGTCGCGGTCAGCGACCCCGGCAGCCGCCGCAGCACGGCGGGCAGGTCGGCGGGGTCGCGGTAGCGGACGACGATCGCCGACGGGCCGAAGCACTCCTCCCCCAGCTCGGGCAGCCCGTCCGCGAACGCCTCCAGGTCGGCGGCGAAGACCTGCGGGGTGATGCCGTCCACCGCGACCCCGCCGGCCAGCACGGTGAGCCGCTCGGCCAGCCGGCCGGACGCCCGCAGGTAGCCCTCGCGGATCTTCTCGGTCAGCATGGGCCCGCCGCTGGTGGCGGCGACCGCCTCGGCGACGGCCTGCTCGAACCCTCCCTCCGCCGGGACGAACATCAGGCCGGGGTTGGTGCAGAACTGTCCCACCCCCAGCGTCAGCGAGGCCGCGAACCCGGAGGCCACCGCGGCGGGGTCGGCCGAGGACAGCACGACGACCGGGTTGACGCTGCCGAGCTCGCCGTAGAACGGGATGGGGTCGGGCCGCTCGTCGATCAGCCTCTGGATCGCCTTCCCGCCCGCGAGCGAGCCGGTGAAGCCGACCGCCGTGACGAGCGGGTGCTTCACCAGCGGGGCCCCCGCCTCGAACCCGTGCACGAGCCCGAGCAGGTCGGGGTCGGGCAATGCCTGCCGTACGACGGAGGCGGTCAGGTCGGAGGTGCGGGGATGGCCCTCGTGGGCCTTGACCACGACCGGGCAGCCGGCCGCGAGCGCCGACACCGTGTCGCCGCCCGCCACCGAGAACGCGAAGGGGAAGTTGCTGGCCGCGAAGACGGCCACGACGCCGAGCGGGTGGTTCATCCGGCGCACGTCGGGACGCGGCGGGGTGGCGCCGGGGTCGGGGTGGTCGATCACCGCCTCGACCCATCCGCCGTCCCGCAGGACGTCGGCGAACAGCCGGAACTGCGCGGCCGTACGGGCGATCTCGCCGCGCAGCCGCGCCTCCGGCAGCCGGGTCTCCTCCGCGGCGGCCGGCCACAGCTCCTCGGCGTGCTTGAGCAGCGCGTCGGCGACGCCTTCGAGCACGGTGGCGCGCTCGGCCGGGGGCGTCGCCCGCCATCCCTCGCCCGCCGCGGCGGCCCGCTCGACCGCCGACCGGACGGCGTCGTTCACGTGGTCGGTCATCCTCATCCCCCCGCCGAAAGGTTCTCGACGTCGTAGCGGGGGCCACAGAAGGCCCCGCCGACCAGCGAGTGCGGCAGCTGGCCGAGATCGGGCTCGCCGTGCTCGGCGATCAGCTTCTCGGCGTAGACCTCCGAGTCGTCCTTGGGCTCGTAGCCGATGGCCCGGCCCTCCTCCAGCGACCACCAGCGGCGCGTGTTGGCCGACACGCCCCACACCACGTGGAAACCGTCCGCCGCCAGCGACGCCTCGGCCAGCCGGGCGCAGTCGTCCGGGGACAGCCAGGTCGACAGCATGCGCACGTCCCTCGGCTGCTCGAAACACGAGCCGATGCGCAGGCAGGTCACCTGGATGCCGTACCGGTCGTGGTAGAGCGAGCCGAGCGCCTCCTTGGTCACCTTGCTCACGCCGTAGAAGGTGTCCGGGCGCGGGAACAGGTAGTCGGGGGCCTCGCCGGCGCTGCGCGGGAAGAACCCGACCGCGTGGTTGCTGCTGGCCAGCACGACGTGGCGCACTCCGGCCCGCCTCGCGGCCTCCAGCACCACGTAGGTGCCGTTGATGTTGACCTGCAGGATGTCCGCCCAGGGCTGTTCGAGGCTGTGGCCGCCCAGGTGCAGCACCGCGTCCACGCCGTCCATCGCCGCGTCCATCGCCTCGGGGTCGGTGATGTCGGCGGTCACCGCCTCCTCGCCCGGCCCCGCCTCCAGCGGGACGACGTCGAGCAGGCGCAGCACGCGCCCCTCCCTGGCCAGCCGGGGTCGCAGCAGGGTGCCGACGCCGCCCGCCGCGCCGGTCATGAGAATTCGCATGTGCCTCCTGTCGGATCGGCCCTGCAATAAGGCGCGGCCCCGGTGACGGGGATCCGGTGCCCGCGCCGGTGCGCGGCGCTCCGTGATCGTCCGCGCGACGTACGGACCGTGTCAATGCCGAACGGCGCCAGTCTCGCAGCAATCCCCAACTGTTCACAACTACGGGCATGATTCACATATCTGACCCGACATCGCTTCTTGACCCAACTGTTGCCAATTTCTACGGTCTTGCTAGCAAGAGAACGCAATTGCAGAGTCGATCATCGCGCTTCCGGCCTTCCGGCGGCAGTTCACGCGCGGGCTGACCAGCGGCGCGGCCGAAGGCCGACCAGGTTGACTTTCGTGAGATCACCCGGCTAGCTTCGTGGACATATTGAAGAACTTTGTCCATGTATGTGGACACCCTAGGGAGTGGGCGGATGCAGCTCGACGGCGTTCTCTTCTTTCCGGTCACACCGTTCGGCGCGGACGGTGAGCTGGCCGAGGACGTGCTGGCCAAGCACGTGACGCGCGGCGTCGCCGAAGGAGCCGGCGGGGTGTTCGCCGCCTGCGGCACGGGCGAGTTCAACGCGCTGGGCATCGACGAGTACGCGCGGGTGGTGCGGATCGCCGTCGAGTCGGCGGGCGGGCGGGTGCCCGTCCTGTCCGGCGCCGGCGGCCCGCTCCCGTTCGCCCGAGAGTGCGCGCGCAGGGCCGCGGAGGTGGGCGCGGACGGCCTGCTGCTGCTGCCGCCCTACCTGGTCAGCGCGCCCGCCGACGGGCTGGTGCGCTACGTCCGCGAGGTCGCGGCCTCCACCGACCTGCCGATCATCGTCTACCAGCGGGCCAACGCCCGCTTCACGGCCGCCGCCGCGGCGGCGCTGACCGAGATCCCCAACGTCGTCGGGTTCAAGGACGGGCTCGGCGACATCGACGCCATGCAGCGGATCGTGCTCGCCGTACGGGAGGCGACCGACCGCGACTTCACCTTCTTCAACGGGCTGCCGACGGCCGAGATGACGGTACCCGCCTACCGGGGGATCGGCGTGAGCCTGTACTCCTCCGCCGTGTTCTGCTTCCTCCCCGAGGTGGCCCTGGCCTTCCACAAGGCCGTGACCGCCGGGGACGACGACCTCGTCCGGCGCCTGCTCGCCGGTTTCTACCGCCCCCTGGTCGAGCTGCGCGACCTCGTGCCCGGCTACGCCGTCTCGCTCGTCAAGGCGGGCGTCGCCCTGCGCGGCCTCGACGTGGGCCGGGTGCGGCCGCCGCTGGTCGACGCGGCCCCCGAGCACGTCGCCCGGCTGGAGAAGCTGATCGCGACCGGACTGGACATCGTCGGATGAGGAGCCGGATGAGGATTCGCGAGATCAACGTCACGCCGGTCGCCTTCCGCGACCCGCCGCTGCTCAACGCCGCCGGCGTCCACGAGCCGTGGGCGCTGCGCACGGTCGTCGAGGTCGTCACCGACGAGGGGCTGACCGGCCTCGGGGAGACCTACGGCGACCTCGACCACCTCGTGCGGGTGCGGGCCGCCGCAGAGGCGTTGATCGGCCACGACGTCTACGGCCACAACGCGATGTACGCCACCGTGGCCGGTCTCGTCGGGGCCGACGTCGTCACCGACCTGCACGGCCTGACCGGCACCTCCTCGCGGGCCAAGACCGTCGACCGGATCTTCTCCCCCTTCGAGGTCGCCTGCCTGGACATCCGCGGCAAGGCCGTGGGCCGGCCCGTCGTGGACCTGCTCGGCGGCCGGGTGCGCGACGCCGTGCCGTACAGCGCCTATCTGTTCTACAAGTGGGCGGGTCATCCGGGCGCGCCGGAGGACGGCTTCGGCGCCGCACTCGACCCCGAGGGGGTGGTCGAGCAGGCCCGCCTGCTGATCGGCCGGTACGGCTTCCGCTCGATCAAGCTCAAGGGCGGCGTGTTCCCGCCCGAGCAGGAGGTCGAGGCGATCCGCGCGCTGCGTGAGGCGTTCCCGGAGCACCCGCTGCGCCTCGACCCCAACGCCGTCTGGAGCGTGGAGACCTCGATCCGGGTGGGCCGCGAGCTCGACGGCGTACTCGAATACCTGGAGGACCCGACCGAGGGCATCGAGAACATGGCGCGGGTCGCCGCCGAGGTGCCGATGCCGCTCGCCACGAACATGTGCGTCGTCACCCCCGAGCACATCCCGCCGGCCGTACGCCAGGCAGCCATCGGCGTGCTGCTCACCGACCACCACTACTGGGGCGGTCTGGTGCGCTCTGCGCACATCGCCACGCTGTGCGAGACCTTCGGCATCGAGCTGTCCATGCACTCCAACTCCCACCTCGGCATCAGCCTGGCCGCGATGACCCACCTGGCCGCCGCCACCCCGGCGGTCACCCACGCCTGCGACACCCACACCCCCTGGCAGGACGGCCAGGACGTGGTCGCCCCATCTTCGGGCGGTAAAGGCGCGCTGCGGTTCGCAGACGGCGCGGTCCCGGTGCCGGACGGCCCGGGACTCGGCGTGGAACTCGACCGCGACGCCCTCGCAATCATGAACGAGCAGTATGAGAAGTGCGGGGTCCGCTCCCGCGACGACACGACGTACATGAGGTCCGTCGACCCGTCCTTCTCCGCACGGAGGCCACGCTGGTGAACGTCATCTACGCCTATCCCTGGGACATCGTCGGCGACCCCGGCGCCGCCGCACGCCTCAAGGCCCTCGGCGTCGACGCCGTGGCGCTCGCGGCGTCCTACCACACCACCCGCGCCGCGACCCCCGCCCATCCGGCCCACCGGCTGGTCGAGGCGCGGCACGCGGCCTGCTACGTGCCCGTACGCGAGGAGGCGTGGAAGGGCCACCGGCTGGTGCCAGGAACGCCGTCGTGGATGGACTCCCCCGACCCGTTCGGGGAGGCCAGGGACGCCCTGCGCGCCGCCGGATTGCCGGTGCAGGCGTGGACCGTGCTGACCCACAACACGCTGCTCGGCTCGGCCAACCCCGACCTGGTCGTCACCAACGCCTTCGGCGAGCCCTACCCGTACGCGCTGTGCCCGGCGGCGGCCGACGTGCGCGACTACTGCCGCACGCTGGTCCACGAGGTCGTCGAGGTGGGCGACCCCGACGCGCTGATCCTGGAGGCGTGCGGCGCCCTCGGGTTCCGCCACGGCGGCCACCACGAGAAGACCGACGGCGCGGACTGGTCGCCCGCGCAGATCGCGCTGCTGTCGCTGTGCTTCTGCGCGGCCTGCGTACGCCGTTACGAGGCGGCCGGGCTGGACGTCGCCGAGGTCCGCGCGCGGGTGCGGGCGGGCGTCGACGGCGCGCCGGGCTCGGTCGAGGACGCGCTCGGCGACCTGGCCGGCGCGATGCGCGACCTGCGCACCGGTCTCGCGGGCGAACTGCGCGACCTGCTGCTGGCCGAGGCCAGGGCCGTGCGGCCGGACCTGAAGATCGCCCTGCACGCCAACGCCGACCCGTGGGCGACCGGCCCGTTCGCGACCGTCCCCGAGGGGGTGGACGTCGACCTGCTCGTCGGCAACTGCTGGAACGCGCCCGAGGTGGACGAGGCCGGGCTGCGCGCCCTGGGCCGGCTCGGCCCCCGGGTGGGCGCGTACGTGCTGGCCCTGCCTCCACGCCCGGCGGACGGCGCGGCGCTGTCGTTCCTGGCCGAGGCCTACACGGCGGCCGGCGCCGCCGAGATCCACTGGTATCACGGCGGCCTCGCCTCCACGGCCCGGCTGAAGGCGATCGCCGAAGCCGTCCGCCGCTGACGACGCGACTGGCGCGGCCCGGCGGCCCAGGCTTCTTTGTCGTGATTTGTAGCTATGAAAGACGTACCCGGCCATGTGCCTGGGCACGGTGGGGAGGACCGGTAGCAGAGGCATCAATGACAGGTTGTCGGCCGTAGGGTTCCGGTGGGACTCCGGCGTAAGCCCGTGACGGGCGAGATCGCATCGGAGCGCTCGGACTCCCGGCAGCCCGGGGGTCCGAGCGATGAACGAACGTTCAGACACCACCCCGTCGTTCTTATCCGTCGCACCCGTCCGAGGGCGGCCACCCGTCGAGGACACGGACCGGGAAGAGTTCGACTACGTCATCGTGGGGTCGGGCGCCGGCGGCGGGCCCGTCGCCGCGAACCTCGCCGAGGCCGGCCACACCGTCCTCCTGCTGGAGGCCGGTGGCCGGGAGGAGAGACTGTCGTGCGAGGTGCCCGCCTTCCACGCGCTGGCCACCGAGGACGAGTCACTGCGATGGGATCTCTTCGTCCGGCACTACGACGACGACGTGCGGCAGAGACGGGACACCAAGTATGTCGCGGAGCACGACGGCATCTGGTATCCGAGGGCCGGGACGCTGGGCGGCTGCGCCACTCACAATGCCATGATCACGGTCTGCCCGCACGCCTCCGACTGGGACACGATCGCCCGGTTGACGGGAGATGAGACCTGGCGGGACGACCGCATGCGCCGGTGGTTCCAGCGGCTGGAGCACTGCACCTACGTCAGGCGCCCGTTGCTGTCTCCGCGCAATCCCAGACTGGCCGCGGCGCTGGAACAACTGCCGCTGGTGCCGAAGACGATCGTGAACAGGGGCCGGCACGGGTTCGACGGCTGGCTGAGCACCTCGCTGGCCGACCCGCGGCTGGTGCTCCGGGACGAGCGGCTCCTCCAGATCATAATTGAGGCCGCCGGACACGTGCTCGCCGAGACGCTCGGACGCCCCCTGACGATCTTCGAAGGCCTCGACACGTACTTCGACCCGAACGACTGGCGGGTGCAGGGCGGAGCGCCACAGGGGCTGTGGATGGTGCCGATGTCCACCAGTGGCGGCAGGCGCGCCGGCGTACGGGAGCGCCTCGGCGAGGTGCGGGCCCGGCACCCGGATCGGCTCGTCGTACGATCCGCCGCTCTGGTCACGCGCGTTCTCATCGACGAGACGGGCACCGCGAGGGGGGTCGAGTTCCTCGACGCGCGGCACGCGTACCGAGCGGATCCGCAGGCGGACGCGGGCGGGCCTCCGCCCGCGGCCCGTCAGGTCCTGGCCCGCCGGGAGATCGTCCTGTCGGCCGGGGCGTTCAACACGCCGCAACTGCTGATGCTGTCCGGCATCGGACCGCGGGAAGAGCTCGAACGGCACGGCATACCCGTTCGCATCGACCTTCCGGGCGTGGGCGCCAACCTCCAGGACCGATACGAGGCCGGGGTCGTGTTCGAGATGGACGAGGACTTCGCCCTCATCGAGAACTGCGGCTTCGAACCGCCGGGGCCCGGCGTCCCGGAGGACAGATGCCTGGCCGAGTGGCGGAACGGAAAAGGGGTGTACACCTCGAACGGAGCGGTGATCGGGGTGACGGCCAAATCGCGGCCCGGCCTCCCGGTTTCCGACCTCTTCCTGTTCGGCCTCCCGGCGTTCTTCCGCGGTTACTATCCCGGCTATTCCCGAGATCTCCAGCGGAACCGGCGATTCTTCACCTGGGCCGTGCTCAAGGCACACACCCGCAATGCCGCGGGACGGGTGACCCTCCGCGGCGACGACCCACGTGATCCGCCCCGGATCTCCTTCCGGTACTTCGACGAGGGCGACGACCGCGACGGGTCGGACCTGGACGCCGTCGTCCACGGGATCGAGCTGGCCCGCCGCATCATGGAGCGGACCGGGACCGGCGTGCGTGGGGAGGTGCTTCCCGGGAAAGCCGTGCGCGGCGCCGAGGAACTGCGGCGCTTCGTCCGCGACGAGGCATGGGGCCACCACGCCTCCTGCACCGCACGGATCGGGCCACCCGGCGACCCCATGGCGGTGGTGGACAGCCGCTTCCGCGTTCGCGGCATCCGGGGACTGCGCGTCGTCGACGCATCCGTCTTCCCCCGCATCCCGGGGTTCTTCATCGTCACCGCCGTCTACATGATCGCAGAGAAGGCGAGCGCGGCCATCCTCGCCGACGCCGCCGACGCGCTCCGCACCCGTGCGGGGTTCCGCGCCCACGGCGGCTGACCGAATTCGGCGGGATGTTCCGAAAGAACGAGGCAGAAAGGGTTCCTGCGATGACCGACGTCCGAGAAGCCCGGGAACACCGAGAGACTTTGCGACGCCCGCCGCTCCGGAAGCGACGGCCGGCCGGGAGGGGCCCGGAGGCGGCCCCCCACGCGCCTTCGTTCCAGCGGCTGTTCGACCGGCTGGCCCTGGCCGTGGACCGCCGCTTCGGCTGGTACAGCCTGCCGAAGCCGCTCGGCCTGGCGACCCTGCTCGGCCTGCGGAACATCCTGCGTCGCGAAAATCTCTACGACACCAGCGGCTTTCCGGCGCGCAACCAGCCGCCCGTCCAACCGCCGCAGGCGCGGCACACCACGGAACGCACCGAGGACGGCACCTACAACGACCTCGGCGACCCGCGCATGGGCATGGCGTGGTCCCGGTTCGGCCGCAACGTGCCCGATGAGCACACCTTTCCGGAGAGAGAGCCCGCGATCCTGTCACCGAGCCCACGGGAGGTGAGCAGGGCACTGCTGACCAGGACCGAGTTCGTCCCCGCCGTCACGGTCAACTCCCTGGTCGCCTCCTGGATCCAGTTCATGATCCGGGACTGGTTCAGCCATGGGAAGGGCAGGATCGACGATCCCTGGCGGATCGAGGTGCTCGACGGCGACCCCTGGCCCGGGGACCGTCCCATGCTCATCCCGCGCACCGCCTCGGACCCCACCCGGCCCGAGGGCGACGGCGAACATCCGCCTACCTACATCAACGAGAACTCCCACTGGTGGGACGCGTCCCAGTTGTACGGCAACGACGCCCGGGCCCAGCACGCGCTGCGCACGGGTGAGGGCGGGAAACTGCGGGAGCCCGCTCAGGGGCAGCCGATCCCGGGGGAGTTCCAGGACGATCCCGGCAACAGGACTGGCTTCTGGCTGGGCCTGGCGATGATGCACATCCTCTTCATCAAGGAGCACAACGCCATCTGCGACCGGCTCAGCAGCGAGTATCCCCACTGGACGGACGAGCAGCTGTTCCAGCGGGCCCGGATCGTCAACGCCGCGCTGATCGCGAAAATCCACACGGTCGAGTGGACCCCGGCCGTCATCAGCCATCCGACCACCGTGGCGGCGCTCCGGGCGAACTGGTACGGCGTGCTCGGCGAGCGCGTGCGCAGGCTGTTCGGCCGGGTGAGCCGCAGTGAGGTGCTCAGCGGCATCGTGGGCGGCGCCACCGATCATTTCGGCGTTCCCTATTCGCTCACCGAGGAGTTCGTAGCCGTCTACCGGATGCACCCGCTCATCGCCGACGACTGGAGCTTCCGCTCGGCCGCGGACGACACACTGCTCCAGACCGCCACCTTCCGCGAGCTGGCACATCGTCACACCTTCGAATTCCTGAGCAGGCACTCGCTGGCCGACCTGTTCTACTCGTTCGGCACGTCGCATCCCGGCCTCGTCACCCTCCACAACTTCCCGAGGTTCCTGCAGGAGTACGAACGGCCGGACGGCAAGATCGTGGATCTCGCGGCGATCGACATCATGCGGACCAGGGAACTCGGCGTGCCCCGGTACAACGAGTTCCGCCGACTGCTCCACCTCAGGCCGGCCAAGGACTTCGAGTCGCTGACGCGCGATCCGACCTGGGCGAAGGAACTGCGCCGGATCTACGAGGACGACGTCGAACGGGTGGATCTCATAACCGGCATGTACGCCGAACCCCTCCCGAGAGGCTTCGCCTTCAGCGACACCGCGTTCCGGATCTTCATCCTCATGGCGTCGCGTCGTCTCAACAGCGACAGGTTCCTCACCCGGGACTACACCCCGCAGGTGTACACCCAGGCGGGGCTGGACTGGGTCGAGAACAACAGCATGGCCACCGTTCTGCTGCGTCACTTCCCGCAGCTTCGGCCGTCGATGAGATCGGTCGGCAACGCCTTCGCCCCGTGGACGCGGACGTCCGGCTGACGGAAACGAGAAGAACCGCCCTGGCGGGAGGAACGACCATGAGCGATCGGAGCGGCCGCATCGAAATCCCTCCCGATGACCGGGAGGACATTCGCATCGCGGTGGTGCTCAACGGGGGCGTCAGCCTCGCGGTGTGGATAGGCGGCGTGACCAACGAGATCAATCGGCTGGCGCAGGATTCGCTGGACCCGTCCGGGGTTTACACGGGACTGCTGGAGCTGACCGGCTCGACCGTCCGCGTGGATGTGATCGCGGGCACGTCGGCCGGCGGGATCAACGGGGCGCTCCTGGGATATGCGCAGGTGTACGGCGCCGAGCTGGACGCACTGAGCCGGCTGTGGACCGACCTGGGCTCGTTCACCGAGCTGCTGCGCGCCTCGTCACCCAACAATCCACCATCCCTGCTCCGGGGTGACGACTACGCCCTGCCCCAGTTGGCCTCGGCGTTCGACAACCTGGTGCCGATGGAGCAGCGCGGCGCGCGATACGTGCCACCACGGCTACGGCCTGTCGATCTCATCATCACCACCACCCTGATGAAGGGGCAGCACGACCGGTTCGCGGACGATTTCGGCAACGAGATCATCGATGTCGTTCACGCCGAGCGGTTCCGCTTCGTGCGCGGCGTCGACACGCCGCCGGAGCGGGACCCGTTCCACTTCTCGAGGGAGATCACCCGCCGCCTGGCCCTGGCCGGACGGTGCACCTCGTCCTTTCCCATCGCATTCGAGCCGAGCTTCGTGCCGATCGGAGAGCGAGGGCCGGACGAGCTGCATCCCGACATGCGGGACGGCGGCGCTGAGACGCCGATCGCCTCATTCGCGGAGAGCCGCTTCGTGCTCGACGGCGGCGTCCTGCTGAACATGCCGGTGAAACCGGCACTCGCCTCGATTTACGCCCAGCCGGCCCAGCGTCAGGTACGCCGGCTGTTGACGTACGTCAACCCCAACCCGATCGTCCGAGGTGACGAACCGGCCGAGAAGTACGATGACCCGCCGACGGTCACAAATGTGCTCGGCACCCTGGCCAGGCTCCCCCTGGCGCAGTCGGTGGCCGAGGAGCTCAGGGAGGTCGCGGCCACCAATGCGCGCGTGCACGCACGGCGAACCACACGGGCGGACCTCATCCATGTGATGAACGAGGAGCTCGCCTCCACGCTGATGGCGGGGTACGTGCGCGTCCAGGCCGACCGTGAGGGCGGCCGCATCTGCGCCCGGCTGGTCGCGGCAGCCGGAGAACAACAGCGAAGCTGGCGAAGAGAGGACTTCGAAGAGGCACTGCGCGAGTCCGCTCGGGACGAGCACGTCGTCCACTACGTGCCCGCCCGCCTGCCGGGCGGCGGCCTCACCCCTTCGGCCTGGGACTGGGGCATCGAGCCGGTCGAGCACATCGGCGCCATGGCCCTGGACGTCCTCAAACGCGCCATGTGGCTGGCTCCCCTGCCCGACCAGGGCCTGCGCAGGAGACTCCGTGACCGACGGGGACGACTGCACGGCAAGCTGGGCGAGCTTCAAGCAGCCCGGCTGGCGGAAACGGAGTTCTGGACCGGGCACGCCGCCTCGCTTCCGGTGCCGCCGGCCAGTCCTGAGGAGCGCAGGCAGGTGCTGTGCTCCTGGCTGGACGGCGTGCTGAGCCGCGCGGCCCCGGACGGCGCGCCCGGCCCCGCGGTGCACCTGGCGGAAAGCTGGGGCCGCATCGCATTGGGCATCGCAAACCTGCTCGTGGAGGCTCGTGACGATCTGTGGCAGGTCGTTGATCCCGCCCGGCGGCCGGATGACGCGCCGGTCACGGTCCCGGACGCGGCCGGCGAGACCCGGCGGCTCGAATCACTCCTGAAGGAACTGCTGCCCCGTGACGCGGCCCGGTCGCCGGACTCCCTCCTGCGGCGCATGCTCGCCGTCGACGTGTGCGAAGTCACGCTCGCCGGGAGGCGGCCCGAGGTGGAGCAGCAGGTCATCCTGCAACTGATCAGCGGCTACACGCCGAACTCCTTCGGCGGCCCCACCGACCCGAGCAAGATCGGCGGGGTCAAGCTGGGTGATTTCGGCTCGTTCTACAAGAAGTCCTGGCGGGTCAACGACTGGATCTGGGGCCGGTTGGACGGAGCGACCCGGATGGTCCAAGCCGTGCTCGATCCGGCACGGCTGCGGCAGATCGGGCTTCCCGCGCAGGAGGCGTACGACCGGCTCCGCGAGATCGCCGTCGGAGGCTCGTTCGCCGACGAGCTCGCCGCCCGCTTCGACGCCGACCGTGAGCGGATCGAACGGGAACTCGCCTTCCTCGACACCCCGGCGCAGGCCCTGCCCGCGGCCACGGACCTGACGACCACGACCTTGGCGGTCGCCCGGCGGCTGCACGCGGACATCCTCGCGGAGGAACTGCCCGGCCTGGCCCAGGCCGTACAGGATGATCTCACCAGTGGCGCCGCCCCCCGCTCCAACGGGGCACGCTTCCTCGCCGCCTGGCGGTGCGGACCCGGTCGCCCCGATCGACACGGCCGGCTCACCGCGGAGGAGCTCTTCACCGCCTTCGCCCATGCCGGCATCGGACACGAGTCCTTCGCCGACGAAGTGGACAGTCGGCTGTTCCTCCGCACCACCCGCAAAGCGACCGCGGCCGTGGTCTCGGTGCTGAGGCCATCCGCTTTCGGTCTGCCCGACATCGTGGAGGTGGCCGAAGCCATCGTGCGCGACGAGATCAGAATGGTGAGAAGGCTCCTCGGCGTGGTCCCGCGCGTGGTCTTCCGTCGGTCGAACCATCCCGTCTCCGCAGGGAGCCGGTCGGCGGATCGCCGCTGAGGACGGTCTGCCTCTCCGGCTCGTGCCGTCGATGCGTGGCCGGCGTCGCCGGCCGGGACATGATCTGCGACACAATCGAAGGCATGCGGTTCGGCATCCTCGGCCCGACGGAGGCCCGGCCCGACGGTGAGCGCCCGGCCCCGGTCGGCGGGCCGGGGCTGCGGGCGCTGCTCGGCCTGCTGCTCCTCAACGCGGGGCGGGTCGTCACCACCGACCGCCTGATCGACGGCCTGTACGGCGCCGAGCCTCCGTCGGGGGCGGACAACGCGCTGCAGGCCCAGGTGTCGCGGCTGCGCCGGCATCTCGGCGACCTGGTCGTCCGGGAACCGGCGGGCTACCGGCTGGCGGTGGACCCGGACGACGTGGACGCGTCGCGCTTCGAACGGCTGGCGGCCGAGGGGCGGCGGGCGCTCGACGCGGGCGACCCCGCCCGGGCCGCCAATCTCCTCGGCACCGCGCTCGCGCTGTGGCGCGGGCCGGCGCTCGCGGACGTGCCCGACGCGCCGTTCGCGCCCGCCCAGGCGGCCCGGCTGGAGGAGCTGCGCCTGTCGGCGGCCGAGGACCTCGCCGAGGCGGGCCTGGCCCTCGGACGGCACCGCGACCTGCTCCCTGACCTCCAGGAACGGGTCGCCGCGCACCCGCTGCGGGAGCGCTCGCGCGGGCAGCTCATGCGCGCGCTGTACGCCGCGGGCCGCCCGGCGGAGGCGCTGGCCGCCTACAACAACGCCCGGCGGGTCCTCGCCGACGAGCTGGGCGCCGACCCGTCGGCCGAGCTGTCCGCGATCCACCTCGCGGTGCTGCGCTCCGATCCGGCCCTCGCTCCCGCCTCCGCCGCGCCCGGCGGGCGGCCGGTCCCGCTCACCTCGCTCGTGGGCCGCGCCGACGAGCTGGAGCGCATCGGCGCGCTGCTCGCCGAGGCGCGGCTGGTGACGCTCACCGGCCCGGGCGGCACCGGGAAGACCCGGCTGGCGGTCGAGGCGGCCACCCGGTGGCCGGGCGAGGTCTGCCTCGTGGAACTGGCCCCGCTCACCGACGGCGCCGACGTGCCGCAGGCCGTGCTCGGCGCGCTCGGGCTGCGCGAGACCGCCGTGGCCATCCCCACTCCCGGGACTCGGCAGGGCACCGCCGATCCCGTCGCCCGCCTGGTGGCCGCCCTGACCCTGCGGCCGATGCTGCTGGTGCTCGACAACTGCGAGCACGTCGTGGAGGAGGCGGCCTGGCTCGCCGACCGGCTGCTCGCGGCGTGCCCCGCCCTGCGCGTGCTGGCCACCGGCCGGGAGGCGCTCGGCATCACCGGCGAGCGCCTGTGCCCGGTTCCCCCACTGCGGGTCCCCCCGCCCGGCAGCTTGCCCGCCGTCGAGGACGCGCTCGCCTATCCGGCCGTGCGGCTGTTCGTCGAGCGGGCGGCCGCCGTACGGCCCGGCTTCGTCCTCGCGCCCGGCGACGTCGAGCACGTGCTGCGGATCTGCCGGGCGCTGGACGGGCTGCCGCTGGCCGTCGAGCTGGCCGCGGCGCGGCTGCGCTCGCTGCCCCTGGCCCGGATCGCCGCCCGTCTCGGGACCGGCGATTCCGAGTCGGAGGGCGACGCGCCCCGTTTCGCGCTGCTGTCGCGCGGCAGCCGTACGGCGCAGCCGCGCCACCGGACGCTGCGCGCGGTCGTCGAGTGGAGCTGGGACCTGCTCGACGAGCCGGAACGCGCACTCGCCCGGCGCCTGACGGTCTTCGCGGGCGGCGCGACGCTGGAGGCGGCCGAGCGGGTGTGCGGCCTGCCCGACACCGACGGCGTGCTCGCCTCCCTGGTGGACAAGTCCCTCGTCGAGGTGGTGGACGACCGCTACCGGATGCTGGAGACGATCCGGGCGTTCTGCGCGGAACGGCTGGCCGAGGCCGGCGAGAGCGAACCCCTGCGGAAGGCCCACCTCGCGTACGTCCTGGACCTGGCCGCCACGGCCGACCCGCACCTGCGCGGGCCGGACCAGATCGAGTGGCTGCGCCGACTGGACGGCGAGCACGAGAATCTCACCGCCGCGCTGCGCCGGGCCGCCCGCGCGGGCGACGCGGAGGGCGGGCTGCGGCTGCTGTCGGCCACGACCGGCTACTGGATTCTGCGCGGCCTGCGCGGGGAGGCGGCCCGGCTGGCCGCCGAACTGCTCGGCAGGATCGGCTCCGCGCCGCCCGAGGGGCTGGAAGAGGAGTACATCGTGTGCGCCTGCCTCGTGGGCTGGGGCGGAATGAGCGGCCCCGGCCTGGACACCCGCGTGGCCGAGGCCGTCCGGCGGACCTACACCCTGCCCATGCCGCCCCGGCAGCCGTTCCTCCTCGTTCTGCACGCCTTGATCAACGGCCCGCCCCCGCGGGAGGAGTTTCACGACATGGGGGGCCTGTTCGACGCGCTCAAGCGCGACCCGTGGACGCGAACGCTCAGCCGCTTCAGCCTCTCGTATCTGAAGATGTTCGACGGTCGGCTCGCGGAGGCGGAGCAGGAGCTCGCAGAAGCGCTCCGAGAGGCCCGTTCCATCGGCGACCTGTGGGTCCTGGTGATCATCCTGTCCGCGGTGGCGGACGTCGCCGACCGGCGGGGAGACCACGAACAGGTCGAGGCGCTGGTGAACGAGGCGCTTGAGCTGGCCGAGCGGCTCGGCGCGACCTCGGACGTCGCGGAGACCCTCTGCCGGCGCGCCTGGGCACGGATGCGCTCCGGACGCGTGGACGCCGCGAAAGACGACTACGACCGCGCCACCGCGCTGTCCCGCCGCAGGGGCGCCCCGGAGGTGCTCGCCGCAGCGCTCCTCGGGCTCGGCGAGCTCGCCAGGCTGGACGGCGACATGGCCGGGGCCCGGCGCCGGTACGAGGCGGCCCTGGCGGAGTGCACGACCGCGTGGTTCAACGTCGAGGAGACGCGCTCGCGCGTCTACCTCGCGCTCGGCTGGGCCGCGCAGAACTCCGAGTCGGCCGCCGAGGCGCTGGCGTGGCACCGCCGCGCCCTCACCACCGTGCCCGGCACCCGCCGCAGCTTCGGGATGACCGCCGCGGTCGCGGAGGGAGTCGCGGGCGTCGCGCTGCTGGAGGGGGATCCTGGGCGGTCCGCGTGGCTGCTGGGCGTGGGCGCCGCCCTGCGCGGGGCTCCGGCCGCGGGCGACCCGGACGTCGCCCGGGTCGAGGCGCGTTCCCGGGCCGCCCTCGGCGGCGACGCGTTCGACCGGGCGTACGGCCAGGGCAGGGCGTACGCGCGCGAGCGGATGGCGATCTCAGCGGACACGGATGCGGCGGCGCTGACCATCGTCGAAGGGAACCTGTCAGCGCTCGGTGGGTGAGCCGTCAGCGTACGCGCGCACGCTGACGGCCATGAACGACACCTCCCGCAAGTGGGGCACGCTGGTCATCGCCTGCCTGGCCATGCTCCTGCTGTCCCTCGACCTCACCGTGCTGCACCTCGCCCTGCCGAAGCTCGGCGAGGACCTGGCGCCCTCGGCCACCCAGTTGCTGTGGATCGCCGACATCTACGGCTTCGCGCTGGCCGCGCTGCTCGTCACCATGGGCAACCTCGGCGACCGGATCGGGCGCAGGCGGCTGCTGCTCGTCGGATTGGCCTCCTTCGGCGCGACCTCGGTGCTGACGGCGTACGCGCCGAGCGCGCCGCTGCTGATCGCCGCCCGCGCCCTGCTCGGCGTGGCCGGCGCGACGATCATGCCCTCGACGCTGTCGCTGATCCGCAACGTGTTCCCCGACGCGAAGGAGCGGACCACCGCGGTCGGCATCTGGAGCAGCGTGGGCGCGGTCGGGTTCGCCCTCGGGCCGATCGTCGGCGGCCTGCTGCTCGACCGCTTCTGGTGGGGCTCGGTCTTCCTGATCAACGTGCCCGTCGTCGTGGCCGTCCTGATCGCCGGGCTCGTCGTGCTGCCCGAGTCGCGCAACCCCCGTCCCGGACGGCTCGACCTCGTCAGCGTCCCGCTGTCCGCCGTGGGCGTGCTCGGCCTGATCTACGCGATGAAGGAGGCCACGACCGGCGGCGTCGCCCAGGCGCCCGTGATCGTCGCGGCGGTGATCGCGGTCGCCGCGCTGGTCGTGTTCGTCCGCAGGCAGACCCGCCTGGCCGAGCCGCTGATCGACATCGCGCTCTTCCGGCGGCGCGCGTTCGCGGCCACGGTCGGCGCCGAACTGGTCGCGGTCTTCGCGATGCTCGCCATGTCGGTGGTCTTCGCGCAGTACTTCCAGCTCGTCATGGGCTGGTCGCCGCTGACCGCCGGGCTCGCCGGCATGCCTGGCGGCCTCGCCGGGGGCCTCGGCGGCGCGCTGTCCGGAGTGCTCGTGCACCGGTGGGGCCGCGGGCCGGTCGTCAGCCTCGGACTGGTGCTGACCGCGATCGGGTTCATCCTGTTCAGCAGGATCGACATCGAGACGCCCTACCTCTACATGCTCGCCGCCATGATCATCCAGGGCGTCGGGATGGGCTTCACGTTCGCGGTGACCGGCGACACGCTGCTCGCCTCGGTGCCCAAGGAACGGGCGGGCGCGGCGAGCGCGATCTCGGAGACCGCCCACGAGATGGGCGGCGCGCTCGGCATCGCCGTGCTCGGCACCGTGCTGACCAGCGCCTACCGGAACGGCCTGGTGCTTCCGCCCGGCCTGCCCGGGGGCGCGGCGGCCGAGGCCCGCGACACGCTCGCGGGGGCGCTGAAGGCCGCCGCCGCGCTCCCGGGCGACGCCTCGGGGGCCGTCGCCCGGGCGGCGCGGCAGGCGTTCGTCGAAGGCATCCACGTCACCGTGCTGACCGGCGCGGCCATCCTGCTCGTGCTCGCGGTCGCCGTGCCGTTCGCGCTGCGCGGCGTGCCCAAGGTGATCCCCGAGACCGTGGACGAGCCGGTTCCGGTCAAGTGATCCCCGATCACGTGACTTGGGACAGCCAGCGGTCGTGGGCGCCGCCGAAGGGGCCGGTACGCGCGCCCACGGCCTCCATCAGCCAGGCGGCCGACCGCTCCGCCTGGCGGATGATCTCCTGCGGGTAGGCGTACCGCACCTGGTGCTCGGCGAACTCGTCCTCGTCGTCCAGGATCAGCCGTCCGTCGCGCATCCGGAGCACGTCGAGGTCGAGGTCGACCATCGTGATCCGGGCGTCGCCGCGCACCGGGACCGTCGTGATGTCGCAGTAGATCTCCGCCTTGTGCGGCGGCGCGTTGAACGCCGCCGTCCACCACGCGTCGCGGGGAAACAGGATGACGGACGCGAACTCGAAGACCGTCGGAGGCTCGTGCCCCCGCTGGGCGACCATCCCGGAGGGACAGCCGACCCAGACTCCGTGCTCGTCCTCGCCCAGCACGCGCGCGTGGTGGTGCCAATGGAGCGACCCGCCGTACTTGCGGTAGATGATCCTCACCTCGGACACGGGCGGGACGCTACGCCACGCCCGTCTCCGAGTACAACGGGATTGTTCCCTAGACCTCGACGACCACCGGGATGATCATCGGACGGCGGCGGTAGGTGTCGCTCACCCAGCGGCCCACCGTACGCCGGATGGTCCGGCGGATCTGCATCTCGTCGGCCACCCCCGACGCGGCGACCTCCTGCAGCGCGGCCTCGATCTGCGGGATGACCGCGTCGAACGCGTCGGGGTCGATGCCCGAGCCGCGCGCGGTGATCTCCGGTCCGCCGGTGAGCTTCCCGGTGGTGGAGTCCACCACCACGACGATGGAGATGAACCCCTCGTCGCCCAGGATCCGCCGGTCCTTGAGCGCCACGTCGGTGATGTCGCCCACCGAGGTGCCGTCCACGAAGACGTACCCGCACGGGACCGCGCCGGTGATCCTCGCCTGGCCGTCGACGAGGTCCACGACCACGCCGTCCTCGGCGATCACGATGTTCTCCGTGGGCACGCCGGTCAGCTCGGCCAGCCGGGCGTGCGCCCGCAAGTGCCGCCACTCCCCGTGCACCGGCATGAAGTTGGACGGCTTGGTGAGGTTGAGCACGTACAGCAGCTCACCCGCGGCGGCGTGGCCGGAGACGTGCACCCGCGCGTTGCCCTTGTGGACCACCCGCGCGCCCCAGCGGTTGAGGCCGTTGATGACCTTGCTGACCGCCGTCTCGTTGCCCGGCACGAGCGACGAGGCGAGCAGGACGGTGTCGCCCTCGGCGATCCTGATCGGGTGGTCGCGGTTGGCCATGCGCGACAGCGCCGCCATGGGCTCGCCCTGGGAACCGGTGCAGATCAGCACCACGTCCTCCGGCGGCCACTCCTCGATCTCCCGGGAGTCCACGAGCAGGCCCCCGGGCACCTTCAGGTAGCCGAGTTCGCGCGCCACGCCCATGTTGCGGACCATCGACCTGCCGATGAGCGCGACCTTGCGGCCGTGCTTCTCGGCCGCGTCCATGATCTGCTGAACGCGGTGGATGTGCGAGGCGAAGCTCGCCACGATGATCCGCTTGGACGCGCTGCGGAAGACGTCGTCGATGACCGGCGCGATCTCCCGCTCGCTGGTGACGAAGCCCGGCACCTCCGAGTTGGTGGAGTCGGACATCAGCAGGTCGACGCCCTCGGCCCCGAGCCGGGCGAACGCCCCGAGGTCGGTCAGCCGCCCGTCCAGCGGAAGCTGGTCCATCTTGAAGTCGCCGGTGTGCAGGACGAGGCCCGCCGGGGTGCGGATCGCCACGGCCAGCGCGTCGGGGATCGAGTGGTTGACCGAGACGAACTCGCACTCGAACGGCCCGAACGAGCGCCGCTCGCCCTCGATCACCTCGACCTTGACCGGCTGCATCCGGTGCTCGGTCAGCTTGCTCTCGATGAGCCCGAGCGTCAGCCGCGAGCCGACGATCGGGATGTCACGCCGCTCCCGCAGCAGGTACGGCACCGCACCGATGTGGTCCTCGTGCGCGTGCGTGAGCACGAGCGCCTCGATGTCGTCGAGCCGCCCCCGTATGTAGTCGAAGTCGGGCAGGATGAGATCGACGCCCGGCTGGTCGGGCTCGGGGAACAGCACGCCGCAGTCCACCACGAGCAGACGGCCGTCGTACTCGAAGACCGCCATATTGCGGCCGATCTCGCCGAGACCGCCCAGCGCGACGATACGCAGGCCGTTTTCCGGCAGCGCCGGAGGCGGCCCGAGTTCGGGATGCGGATGACTCATTCCGCGCCCTCCGCCCCGCGCTCGTCCTGGGGCCCCTCGCGGTGCGCGCTCACGCGCGGTTCCCTATCTTCGTTTCTTCTGTTCAACTCGCTCATTCGGCTCCATCTGTTGATCTAATCCACAAGCTTGAGGCCCCCCGTGATGAGGTCCTCCCGAAGCGCTGTGATCTGCTCCTCCGTGGCGTCCACGAGCGGCGGCCGGACGTACCCCGCGTCCTGGCCCACCAGCTTCAACGCCGCCTTGACCATGATCGCCCCCTGGGTGCGCGTCATGATCGCCGAGACCACCGGAAGGAGCTGACGGTGGACGGCCAGTGCGTTCTCGACGTCACCGGACCGGTAGGAGTCGGCCATCGAGGCCAGCTCGGCGCCCACCACGTGGCCCACCACGCTGACGTACCCCGCCGCCCCGACCGAGAGCCACGGCAGGTTCAGCAGGTCGTCGCCGGAGTAGAAGACGAGGTCGGTGGAGGCCATCACCTGCGAGCCCGCGAACAGGTCGCCCTTGGCGTCCTTGACGGCGGCGACGCGCGGATGCTCGGCCAGCCGGAACAGGGTCTCGATCGTGATCGGCACCCCGGCGCGGCCGGGAATGTCGTACAGCATCACCGGAAGACCGGTCGCGTCCGCGACGGCGGTGAAGTGCCGGAGCAGACCCTCCTGCGGCGGTTTGTTGTAGTAGGGGGTCACCACCAGGAGACCGTGCGCACCCGCGCGTTCGGCGGCCTTGGCCAGCTCCACGCTGTGCCGCGTGTCGTTGGTGCCGGCGCCGGCCACGACGGTGGCCCGGTCGCCCACGGCCTCGACGACCGCGCGGAGGATGCGGTCCTTCTCCTCGTCGGAGGTGGTGGGGGACTCCCCCGTGGTGCCGCTGACGACCAGGCCGTCGTTGCGCTGCTCGTCCACGAGATAGGCGGCGAGCCGCTGGACGCCCTCGTAGTCGACGGCGCCGTCAGAGGTGAACGGCGTGACCATGGCGGTCAGCGTGCGGCCGAAGGGGGCGTCGGAGGTTCCAGTAGGCGATGCCATAGACCGAACGGTACCCGGATCCGCAGGAGTGATGGACCTCGCCACCCCGTTATGTCCAGTACCGCCCCCGGAGGCGCCGCAGACAGCGGAAGAGGCCGCCGATATGTGCTCGGGGGTACACACATCAGCGACCTCTAACCGGGAATCGCCGCTCCTTACGCGGACGTTACACACCGCTGGCGAAATTTTTCCGGAACGCCGCGAACAGCGGCTTCTGCGCCCCCGAGGTGCGGTCGTGGGGCCGGTGGCAGGTCCTCAGCGGGGAACATCGTGGCGGATCAGTGGACCTCCCCCGAGAGGAGTCTCACCCACAGCTCCTCCATCCGCGCGGCGACGAGCCGCTCGGTCTCGCGGATCTCCACCTTCTTGCCCCGTGTCGTCCGCCGGATGAACCACAACCCGCCCGCCGCGCACAGTTCGTAGATCGTCGCCTTGCACTCACACGTGTGGCGGCGCACCCGCACGCGATCGCTGCGATTGGTGGGCTTCATCCAGTTGATCCTCCTGTGCCCGTCCCTGGGAGGGCCGGCATGGATGCCGTGATAGGGCGGCGGGAGGGGAATATCGGCACCTGGCCGCTTAGCGGCACAATCACCCATTAGCAGCCCTTTCACCAGGCAAAGTTGGAGTCACAGGCCATCTCCGTCACTCTCGGTCGCCCGGCGAATACGCCAAGATTTGGAGGACCCGTCACCCCCTCAGGGATGGATTGATGGCAAACTCTGATCCGGTCTACCTGCGCGTAGTCGAGGACATTCGCCGCCAGATCGTCGACGGCACGCTCCCTCCGGGCGCACCGATCCCCTCGCGGCACCAGATCACCCGGAAGTACAGCGTCGGAGAGACGGCCGCCCGCCACGCGCTGCGCGTGCTCGCCCAGGAGGGCCTCATCATCGGCCGGGTGGGCTCCGGACACCGGGTGCGGGAGAAACCGATCCTGCTCCCGCTCCATCGCAGCCGCCTCCCCGAACCGCACGCCGCCTTCGCCAGCGACATGCAGGCGGGCGGGCGGCAACCCAGCTGGAGCTGGCGCAGCGAGCTCGCCGACGCCCCTCCCGACATCGCTCACCGGTTGCGCGTCGGCGAGTGCAGCCCGGTGATCAGGACTCGTTACGTCTTCCGCGGGGACGGCCGCCCGGTGCAGTTGCTCACCTCGTACGAACCGGTCGAGCCCGGGCAGAGCCAGGCACCCGAGGAGGGCACGTACGAACGCAGGAGCGCGGCCTTCCGGCTCGCGGCGAGCGGCCTGCCGCTCACCGAGATCAGCGAGACCGTGCTCATCCGTGTCCCCCAGCCGACCGAGAGCGACCTGCTTGAGCTGCCCGCCGGCGTCCAGGTGCTCCAGATCGAGCGCACGTACTGGGCCGGGGAGCGCCCGGTCGAGACCAGCGACGCCGTGGTGCCCGGCGACAGATTCCGCCTGGTCTACGGCATTCCCAGCCCCCTCTGACTGTCGGTGCCCACTGATACAACCGATCCGGATCCCCCATCCGGAGGTGCCGATGCGCGTCAAGGACATGCCCCTGGCCGACCAGCCGCGTGAGCGGCTGCTGGCGTCGGGAGCCGCGGCGCTCGCCGACAGGGAGTTGCTCGCCCTGCTGCTCGGCTCGGGCAGCAGGGGCGTGAGCGCCGTCGAGCTCGCCTCCCAGCTCATCGCCCACTGCGGCGACCTCGGCGAGCTGGCCCGCTCCGAGGCCCATCGGCTGCTCGCCGTCCCCGGTGTGGGCCCCGCCAAGGCCGCCCGCGTGGCGGCCGCGTTCCATCTCGTACGGCGGGCCCAGGCGGAGCCGGAGCGAAGCCGGATCACCTGCTCGGCCGACATCGCTTCGGCTGCCGCTCCCCTGCTGCACGGACAGCCGCGCGAGCGACTGGTCGTGGTCGTGTGCGACGGCCGCGGCGCCGTGCTGCGCCGGACCGTGATCACCGAGGGCGGCAGCGACCACACCCCCGCGCCCGTCCGCGACATCGTCACGACCGTCCTCCTCTCCGGCGGGGCCGCCTTCGGCCTCGCCCACAACCACCCGAGCGGATCGCTCGACCCCAGCCCGGCCGACGTCGAGGTCACGGCCCGCCTCCACGAGGCCGCCGACACCGTCGGCCTCCGCTTCCTCGACCACGTGATCGTCACCGACACCGCCTGGCGCCGGATCGCGGGTGACGATCAGCTTGACAAGCTGTAGACCATCTTAGCTATAGCGGTCTACTACTCATCTACATCTCTCTGGTAGTTGTCTGCTTTGTAGGTAGACGTCCGGTTTCGTCTATCATTCCTTCATGATTGATCGCGACGGTCCGGTGCCGATCTACAAGCAGATCGCCGAGATCATCCGTGAGCAGATCGATCACGGCGACCTGGAGCCGGGTGACGCCGTTCCAAGCGAGACGGAACTGGAAGCCGAATTCGGCATCGCCCGCCTCACGGCACGACGCGTCACCCGAGAGCTTCGCGAGCAGGGGCTCGTCTACACCGTTCAAGGCGAAGGAACGTTCGTCGGACAGCCGGGCACTCCACGGTCAGCCGAACGGACGCCGGTCTACCAGCGCATAGCGGCTGAGATCGTGGAACAGATCCGCAGCGGAGACCTCGTTCCCAATCGGCGCATCCCTCCAGAGAAGGCGCTGATGAAGCAGTACGGTGTGGCCAAGGCCACCGCCCGCAACGCCGTGGACTTCCTTCGCAAGCAGGGATGGGTGTTCACCGTCCCCCATCGCGGCACCTACGTGTCCCCGCCGGAGAACTGGCCGACAGAGGACTGACCACCGCCCGCGAACTCAGGCAGAGACGCTTTGTGACAGCGACCCCATCCCAACCCGTGCCCGACCACATCGACAGAGCCGAGCGACAGGATCTGGACGCAGAGAGATCGCGATTTCACCGTGCGTGATCGTCCCGGCGTCCCTATCCTGTCGGGCATGCCACAGACCGAGGAACGCATCGACGCCGTAGAGCAGGAAATCACCGGCATCAGGAGCGATGTCCGGCTGCAGAACGCCATGCTGATCAAGTGCGGTGAGCAGATGAGCGATCTGCGCACGGGTCAGCACGAGCTGCAGAAGGGACAGGAAGAGCTCCGCACCATCACAGCCGAACTGCGTACCGGCCAGGACGAGCTCCGCAAGGGACAGGACGAGCTGCTCGCAATCACGGACGAGCTCCGCAAGGGACAGGACGAGCTGCGCGCCGACACAGCCGCAATCCGCCAGACGTTGGAGGAGTTCCGCAGCGCCTTCGCCGTCGTGCTGGACGAAATCCGGATCCAGAAGGCGTGGCGGGAGGAGTTCTCCGACAAGGTCGCTCGTGTGATCGCCAAGAGTGAGGGCCTCGAAGCGTAGCCGCGAACGTCGGGCGACTCCTCAATCCCCCTCCGCGCTTCCTCGGGTACAGGGCAGTCGCCCGACGAGACTCGTATCCCTCCAGCTGTCGCCTCCGGGTTGTAGCTGATCACGAGTCGCACGGCGGCAACCCCCGAGTCGTCCGGCGTGAGACGACGGAATGCGTACGCCGATTCGCGTACGTGCACTGCCATCCGGAGGTGGATGCCGAGGCAGGCCGCGCCTGCGAGGCTCCCGGCTATGCACAGGCGAACGGCATGGGTGATCTTCATCGTCGCGGTCATCGCGACTTCGGTGCTCGTCTATCCGTACTTGGGCCTCGATATCGGCAGCAGCCGCCTCGATGTGCGCGACAGCCTCCACTACTACGTTCTGGTCGGTCATATCGGGACCGCCGCGGTCGCGCTCGTGCTCGGCTCTCTGCAGTTCATGCCCAAGGTGCGGGCGCGCAGGCGGATTCACCGGACGCTCGGCCGGGTCTATCTCCTCGCCGGGGTGCTGCCGTCCGCGGTGGCCACGATCCCGGTCGCGCTGTGGTCGGGCCGCCTCATGACGCAGGTCGGCCTCACGACCGCCGCCGCCCTGTGGCTGATCACCGCTGGTCTCGCGTACCGTGCCGCCCGTCGGGGCGACTTCGACAGTCACCGCAACTGGATGATGCGCAACTACGCGCTGACGTTCCTCGCGGTCACCGCGCGCATCCTCGTTCCCCTGCTCCTGCTGGTCCAGATCCCCTTCCGCGGGGCCGATCCGGGATCGATGGGAGAACTCGCGACCTCGATGATTCCGATCGGTCAGGCGCTGGGCTGGGTCGTCAACCTGATCGTGGTCGAGAGCATCATCAGGCGGCGCCGGTCCGAAGCCCGTCTCGCGCCTGGACAGTGAGAGCCGGTCAGATGAGGGCCATCGCCTTGCCGCTCAGGCCCGCCGGGGCGGTCTTCGGGTTGCCGGCCTCGAAGGGCGGCCGCGGGTCGTACTCGATCGCGAGCTGCACGGCCTGCGCCGTCTCCTCGTCGCGCATCTCGGCCAGCAGGGTCAGGGCCATGTCGATGCCTGAGGAAACACCCGCCGCTGTCACGATCTTGCCGTCGATCACCACGCGCTCGCTGACCGGCTCGGCGCCGAATCCGGCGAGCTGGTCGAGCCATCCCCAGTGGGTCGTCGCCCTGCGGCCCTTCAGCAGCCCCGCCGCGCCCAGCAGGAACGAGCCGCTGCACACCGAGGTCGTCCACCGGGTGCGCTCGTGGGCCCGCGCGATCCAGCCCAGCAGTTCCGCGTCGGACAGCGCCTCGATCGTCCCTGGTCCTCCGGGCACGACGACCACGTCCGGCACGGGCAGGTCCGCGTACGACGCGGTGGCGGCGAGGCTGAGGCTCCCCCGGTCGTCGAGCACCGGCCCGGGCTCGGCCGCGACGAACGTGACCGTGCAGCCCGGCGCGAAGGCGAGCACCGTGTACGGCCCGACGGCGTCGAGCGCGGTGAACCGGGGGTAGAGGGGGATGGCGATGTTCATGATCTGCTGCTTTCCTTCGATCGGAACCGGCGACGGTAGTCGCCGGGTGAGACGCGCCAGTGGCGGCGGAAGACCCGGTAGAGGGTCTCGGGCGCACCGAGTCCCGACTCCCTGGCCACCCTGTCCAGGGGGTAACCGGTGGTCTCCAGCAGCCGCCGGGCGGCGTCGGCCCTGCTGCGTTCGACATACCTGCCGGGCGAGACTCCGATCTGCTCGGTGAAGACACGGGAGAAGTGCCGCTCACTCATCCCCGTCCGCTGGGCGAGCGCGGGCACGCTCAGGTCCTCGGCCGGGTTGGCGTCGATGAACGCCTGGATATCGCGCAGCGGCTCGGCGCGGGGAACGGCGGCCCGCATGGGGGCGCTGAATTGGCTCTGTCCGCCCGGACGGTGCAGATACACCACGAGTCCGCGGGCGACATTCCGGGCTACCTTGTGACCGTGGTCGTCGGCCACGAGCGCCAGGGCGAGATCCACTCCGGAGCTGACCCCGGCCGAGGTCCAGACGTTCCCGTCCCGGATGTAGATGGGATCGGCGTCCACCTCGACGTCCGGGTAGCGGTCGGCCATCTCGCCCGCGACCAGCCAGTGGGTGGTCGCTCGCCTGCCACCCAGCAGCCCGGCCTCCGCGAGGAGGAAGCTCCCGTTGCAGACGGAGGCGACGCGCCCGGCCCCGGCCGCCAGCCTGGCGACGCCCCCGACCAGCTCCCGATCGCGCAGGTGCTCGGGCACGGACAGCCCGCCCACGACCAGCAGCGTGTCGATCGGCCCCGCGACCTCGCCCAGCGGAGTCTGCACGAGGGTCGTGATCCCGTTCTGGGCCGGTACGGCCCCGGCGCGCACGGCCGTCACCTCGACCCGGTAGCCGGGCTCGGGCACGAGCAGATTCGCCGTGGTGAAGACGTCGGCCGGCCCGGCGAGGTCGAACATCTGGAAGCCATCGAAGATCACGATGACCACGCGTCGCTGCATGCCCTCAATGCTTCCGAGCAGGGCCTCATGGCGTCAACGACACGGATATTGCACATTACGCCACCAGTGCGTCCATCGTGACGAGACCGACCGAACGCCCGGCAATGAAGCGCTTGTTAGATTTGAACTAGGCCTCTGCGGCGCTGCCGGATGTCGGAGTGCCAAGGAGGTGTCCAGGACGATGCCGAGCGCTCGAGAACTCAAAGACAGACTCTTCGCCGCCATCAACCGTCACGACCTCTACAACGTGCTGGACTGTTACGCGCCCAACGCCGTGTATGTCAGCCCCACGGGCGTCGCGGAGGGCCGTGATCAAATCGCATGGAGCTACGAGGACCTCTGCAAGGTCTTCCCCGACATTTGCTACACCGCCTGGTACAAGGCCCCCTGCGAAGACCCCGCCTTCACCGAGTACACGATGACCGGCACCCATATGGGCCCGCTCCTGCTGCCGGACGGCCGGGTGGCAGCCGCAACGGGCCGTCGTATAACGGTCCGGGGCAGTTGTGCCTGCGCGGTCGAGAACGGAAAGATCATTACCGATCGGGACTACTACGACCAACTGGAGCTCTACTCCCAGCTCGGCATCCGCCTCGAACCGCCGCCGGACTCTTGACGCGTGCGGCAGGGACCGCCGCACGCGGGGATGTGTCAGCGTCCCAGCAACTGGGCCACGACGATGACGTTGCCGTACAGGTCGGCGAAGTGCAGGGAGCGGCTGTCGGGGTCCTCGCGCTCGTCCCAGACCCGTACGCCGTGCTCGCGCAGCCGCTTGGCGACCACGTCGAGGTCAGCGGTGTAGAGGACGAGCAGCGGCTGCCCGCCGGTCTGCCGGCCGATGAGCTCGCGCTGCTGCTCGGAGGTGATCGGCATCAGCCACAGGCCCACCCCCTCCTGTCCGGGCAGCCCGATGTGCAGGAAGCGATAGCCATCCGCCACGTAGTCGTGGAGGACGGCGAAGCCGAGGACGTCGCGGTAGAAGCCCAGCGCCTCGTCGGGGTCGTCGACGAGCACCACCATGCGGCCGATCGCAGAGAAGAGACTCTCATCCGTGGTCATGGCCGAACCCTAGTTCGCGCCACCGACATTTCCGCGTACTGAGATTTCGGCCCCAAGCCCATCACCTTTCCAGGATGGGCCCCACGAGCATCGGGCGCCCGAGCATGTCCCGCGTGAACGGCACCCCGGTGATCTTTGCCGCCAGGGCGAAGCCCCTCGGCACGGCGGTGACGTGGTTGCCCTCCCAGACCGCGTCCCACGCGTCGTCGTCCTCCGGCGTGTCCAGTCCCATGCCCAGCTCGCGCATGAAGCCGTTGAGCCGGTCGGGGTCGGAGCCATGACGCTCGTACGGGTGCCGCAGCCGGTAGCCGGTGACGATCGTGCCGTCGATCGCGTACTCGAAGCTGTGCTCGGCGGCGTAGTCGTGCCGGGTGACCGCCACCACCTCGCAGCCCCGCGACAGCGTGGTCACCACCTCGTGGAGCGTGACCATCCAGCCGAAGGGCTCGACGGCCACGCACCACTCGCCGGCCGGGAAGACGCCCACGTGGCCCCCGCCGTCTCCGCCGTCCGTCTCGTTGAGGAACTCGTACACCTTGTCGTCGAGTCCGGCGAAGTCCGACTCCTGGCCCGAGTCCTCGCCCCGGCTGAAACGCCGCACCACCTCCGCCGGGCCAAGTCCGCGGAAGAAGGCCACGCTGAAAATCTCGCCCAGCGGTCCGCCACCCCCGTACCGAGACCCGTTGAGCCACTGGAACGGGGTCAAGGGATCGGTCGTCGTCATGCGCGCCATGCTGGCAGGTCACACCGACAATCCGCCTGAGCGAGCTCACTCCTCGCCGGAGAACCTCTCCCAGGCGGACTGGCGGGTCATGCCGAGCGCGGCGCCGATCCTGGCCCAGGTGGCGCCCCGGTCGCGCGCCCGCTGCACCCAGACCCGCAGGCTGTCCTCGACCTGCGCGCCCACCTCGGCGACGCGCGGAAGGAGCTCCAGGATCTGCTCGACGGTCATGCTCTCGGTGTAGGAGATCTCCGGAGTCCCGACGGACTCCGCCGCCAGGATCTCGGCGCAGAGCCCGACACACTGGTTGCAGATGTAGACGCCGGGGCCGGCGATCACCTTGGTCACCTCGGTCTTGGACTTCGAGCAGAACGAGCAGCGGATGTCCTGTTCCGCCAGAGAAGGAGCCGGCATGTCGCCTCCAAGGGGATGTTCTGTCAGGCTGTTCCTGACGCTCGACTCAAGACTAGGCCCGTCAGGATCAGCCTGACAATAGATCATCAGGAAAGTGTCGTTTCCCGCGCCCTCGCGCCCTGGCTCAGCTCTTGGGGCCGAAGGCGTGCGGGACCTCTCCCTTGCGTCCGCAGCGCGGGCAGGGCCGGTATCGCCCGGACCACCAGGTGGCCTTGAGCGTGCCGCTCCCCTTGCACTTGGGGCATTTGGACAGGTAGTTGCGTACGTAGTCGGAGACGAGCCAGATGCCGAAGAAGGCTCCGGCGAGGACGAGAACGGTCTGGGAATCCACTGTGGCTCCGTAGTCGGGGGACAGACCGGCGACGAACGCGTCGCCGTACGGAAGCCGGTCGCGCGGGGGCGCGGTCACCGTCACTCACCGGCCGGGCGAGACCGTGCGGGAGGCGGGCGCGGGTCGTCACCCGCACCGAAGGTGCGCGCGTGGCCTGCGAGGGGACGCGCATCACTGCCTCCGTGAACACTGGTCGCACGGGAGAGGACGCCGCACGGCCCTCGGCCGGTGACAGCCGGGGGCCGTTCCGTTGGAGTCACAGGACGCTGGGTCGCGGCGCCCCTCAGACCCGCTCGGGCTGGAGCGCCGCCGCCTGCTCCACACCCGTCCGAGGCCGGCGCAGGACGACGTACGCGGCCACGAGGGCGCTGACCAGCAGGACCAGGGAGACCGTGAAGGCCAGCCGGTAGCCGCCGGTCAGCGCGACCGCCTCACTCGCGCCCCCGGCCAGCAGCCCCTCCGTACGGGAGGCGGCGAGCGTGGACAGCAGCGCTACGCCGGCGGCCATCCCGACCTGCTGGGTCGTGTTGAAGAACCCCGATACGAGGCCCGCGTCGTCGGAGCGGGCGTCGGACATGCCGAGCGTGGTCAGCGCCGGGAGCACCAGGCCGCCGCCCATGACGAGCACCATCACGGGGAGCAGGTCGGTCACGTAGCGGGCGTCGACGGGGACGCGGGTGAGCCAGGCCATCGCGCCGATCAGGAGCGCCAGGCCGCCCAGCAGCACGGCACGCGCGCCGAAGCGGGTGCTCAGCCGCGGCGACACGAACAGCGACACCCCCGCGATGGCCAGCGCCGCGGGAAGCATGGCCAGGCCGGTGTCGAGCGCGCCATACCGGAGCACCTGCTGCATGAACAGCGCCACCATGACCTGGAAGGCGAACATCGCGCCCAGGGTCAGGACCTGCACCAGGTTGGCCCCGGCGACGGCGCGCGAACGGAGGATCCGCAGCGGCATGAGCGGGGTGCGGGCGGTCGCCTGGCGGACGAGGAACGCACCCAGCAGCACGAGCGACACCGCGCCGAACCACAGGGAGCGCAGGCCGTAGCGCTCGATCTGGACCACCGCGTAGATGCCCAGCATGAGACCGGCCGTGACCAGCAGGGCGCCCAAGGCGTCCGCGCCCGCCGAGAGGCCGAGCCCCCGATCGGCGGGCAGTGCCCGGATCGCCAGCGCGATCGTGACCACGCCGATCGGCACGTTGATGAAGAAGATGTAGTTCCAGCCCAGCGTGTCGGTGAGGACCCCGCCGAGCACCTGGCCCAGCGACGCCCCCGCAGCGCCGGTGAAGCTGAAGACGCCGATCGCCTTCGCCCGCTCCCCCGCGTCCGTGAAGGTCGTCACCAGGATGCCGAGCACGACCGCCGAGGCCATGGCGCTGCCGACGCCCTGGAGGAACCGAGCACCGATCAGCATCCCCGGCCCGGTGGCGGCTCCGGCCAGCACGGAGGCGGCGGCGAAGACGGCGTTGCCCGCCAGGAACATGGCCCGGCGGCCGATCAGGTCGCCCAGCCGGCCGGCCAGCAGGAGCAGGCCGCCGTACGCGATGAGGTAGGCGTTCACGGTCCAGCTCAGCTCCGCGGGCGCGAAGCCGAGATCCCGCTGGATGGCGGGCATGGCCACGGTCACGATGCTGCCGTCGAGCACCGTCATCAGCATCGTGGCGGACAGCACGCCCAGCACGAGCCAACGGGATCGGGGTATGCGCGACATGGGTCGCCTCCTGTTCATGAGGAACAGGAAAAACCGTAGCAGATAGTTTTGTTGTAGACGATCCCTTACGGACCCATTATCCGCGGTGGCGTGCTCGCCGAACCGGCTGCGGCGCCTCCACCTGAGTGGCCAGATGCCCGGTGACCAGCCGGTTCAGTGCCCGTACGAGCACCTCCGCCTCCTCCTCCGGCAGCGATCCGATGGCGGCCCGATGGACCCCGTCGACGATCTCCTGGCTCCGCTTCGCGACCTCCGCGCCCTTCTCCGTGACCGCGACGATCCGGGCGCGCCGGTCGGTGCTGGACGGCCGGCGTTCGGCGAGGCCGGCCTTCTCCAGGGCGTCGAGGGTGACCACCATCGTGGTCTTGTCCATGTCGCCCAGCTCGGCGAGCTGGATCTGCGTACGCTCCTCCTGCAGGGCGTGGACGAGCACGCAGTGCATGCGCGCCGTCAGGCCGATCTCGGCGAGGGCCGCCGCCATCTGCGTTCGCAGCACGTGGCTGGTGTGGTCGAGCAGGAAGGACAGGTCAGGCTCGTTACGCGAGGGTGCCATGGCGGTCATACGCCCAGGCTACCAATTCGTCCACTTGCGGATTATCTCCAAAGGTCACAGTGTCCGCAGGGCGGCCTCGATCGACGCCTGGCTCGCCGGGACGAGCGGGAGCCGTACGGCGGCGGTGGGAATGCGGCCCCGCGCGTGCAGGACACCCTTCAGGACGGTCGGGTTGGGCTCGGCGAACATGGCCGCCGACATGAGCGACAGCCGGTGACCGAGGGCACGGGCGTGCTCGACGTCTCCGCCCCGCCAGGCATGGAAGAGCTCGGCGAATTCGCCGGTGCGCAGGTGGGCGGAGGCGAGGATGCCACCGGAGGCGCCCAGGGCGAGCAGCGCGGACAGGAACGGGTCGTCCCCGGCGAGCACCGCGAAATCCTCCGGCGGGTCGGCGAGCAGGGCGACCGTGTCGAGGTCGACGCCGCCGACCGCGTGCTTGACCCCGGCCACCATGGGCAGCTCGCCCAGCCGGCGCAGCGTGGCCGCGCCCACCGACTGCCCGGTCCGGTAGGGGATGTGGTAGACGACCAGCGGCACCGGGGTCTGCTCCGCCAGCGCGGTGAAGTGGGCGAGCACGCCGGCCTCGGACGGGCGGACGAACGCGGGAACCGTCACCAGCGCCGCGTCGGCCTCCCCCTTGAGGGCGCGCAGCGCCTCGGCCGTGCTCCGCGTGTCGGCCGACCCCGCGCCGACGGTGAGCGTGGCGCCCCGTTCACGGCAGACCCGGCCGCAGATCTCGATCACCGCGCGCCGTTCCTCCTCGGCCAGCGTGGCGACCTCCGCGGTGGTGCCGAGCGCGACGAGCCCGGACGCGCCGTCGTCGAGCACGCTGCGAGCCAGGTCTTCGAGCGCGTCGAACGCGATCTCGCCGTCCTGGGCGAACGGGGTGATCAGCGGGACATGGATGCCGGAAAGAGTCATACCGCGATCCTTCCGGCGACCAACCCTGTAGGTCCAGTTCGCCTTTCTGTTGAAACCGTTAAGCTGAACTGATGCTCGATGTCCGCAGACTCCGCCTGCGCCGATCCGAGATGTCCGCACATGCTTGATGTCCGCAGGCTCCGCCTGCTTCGTGAGCTCGCCTACCGGGGCACGATCGCGGCGGTGGCCGAGGCGCTGACGTTCACCCCCTCGGCCGTCTCCCAGCAGCTCGCCGCGCTGGAACGCGAAGCGGGGGTCGCCCTGCTCGAGCGCACCGGACGCCGGGTCGTGCTCACCCCCGCCGGGGCGGCGCTCGTGCGGCACGCGGAGGCCGTGCTCGAACGGCTGGAGCAGGCGGCGGCGGAACTCGCCGCGGCCAGGACCGACATGTCCGGAACCAACCTGGCCGGGACCGTGCGGATCGGCGCCTTCCCCACGGCGACCCGCGCCATCCTCCCCTCGGCCCTGGCGGCGCTCGCCCGCAGCCACCCGGGGCTGGATCCGATGGTGGACGAGGTCGACCCGGCCGAGGTCGCGCCGCGCCTGCGCGCCGGTGAGCTCGACGTGGCCCTGGTGCACGAGTACGACTTCGTCCCGGCCGAGCCCGACCTCGCCCTGGACGCCGTCCCCCTCCTCGACGAACCCATGTACCTCGCCACCGTCCGCCCCGTCAGCGGAGAGGGTGACGCGGCCACGCTCCTCGCCTGCCGCGACGCGCCGTGGATCGCCTCCACTCCCGGCACGCTCTGCCACGCCATGACGGTGCGCGCCTGCCAGGCGGCCGGTTTCTCCCCCCGCGTACGTCACCACATCGACGACTTCGCCACGGTCCTCGCGATGGTCGGCGTCGGGCAGGGCGTGGCGCTCGTGCCGGAACTGGGAGCCGCCGACCCGCCCGGAGGCGTCACGCTGACCGCTCTGTCCATGCGCCGCCGCACCCGCGTCGCCTTCCGCCGGGGCGCCGGCGGTCACCCCGCCGTCGTCGCCCTGATCGCGGCCCTGCGTTCCGCCGTCCGCCAGGACGAGTAGTTCCGAAAGGCGATCTGCGGGGTCGTGTTCCCGTAGGTCTCGGCGGTGAAGATCACCAGGCGCTGCCCGGGCGACTCCTCCAGCACGGCGAGGATTATTCGGTGCCGTGGATGGTCACGACCAGGGATGCGCGGGCCACAGTTGCTCAGCCCAACGGCGCGCACGGCGGCGCGCGGCAAGGGGTTGCGCGTGAGGCCAGTAGTTGGGCGCGGCTGCTGCCCGCAGGCAACCGCGCAGCCCGGGGGTCAGGTGCGGCGGGCGGCCCAGACGGTGCGCTCGGTGCGTACGGCGAGGTCGTCGCGGCGCAGGATGCTGTGCGGGCTGTCGACGTCCAGGAGTTCGTCGAGGGCGGCGAGGTCCTCAGGGCTGAGTGCGGGTGCGGCGGCGCCGCGGAGGCGTTGCAGGCTGCGGCGGGCGTAGCGGCCGATGGCCTCGCTGCGACTGCCCTCGATGTCGACGGTGATGGTGCGCTCGTCCTCGACGGTGAATCCGGCGGCGGCCAGCATCGGCCCCCAGTCGGCGCCGCGGTGCGGGACGTGTTCAGCGTGGAAGCTGTCGGTCGCTCTGTGGGCGCGCTCCTCGAGTCCCGGTCGGCCTTCAGGGGCGTCGGCGGGCAGGAAGCGGGGGATGCCGTCCAGCTCGACGACGGCGAACAACCCGCCCGGCGCGAGAAGTTCGTAGACGCTACGCAGTGCGCGGTCGGGGTGGGCCATGTGGTGCATCGACGCGGAGGCCCACACCAGGTCCGGTGCGCCGAGGTCGGGCCAGTGGCTGGTGTCGAGGTCGGCCTGCACGGTGCGCACCCGGTCCGAGACGCCGCGGGCGCATGCCTTCTCACGCAGGAGCCGCAGGTGGCCGACGGAGGCGTCGACCGCGGTGACGTGCACCTCGGGGAAGCGTTCGAGGAGCGCGAAGGTGCCCGCGCCGGTGCCGCAGCCCAGGTCCACGATCTGGCGCGGCTCGACCTTCAGCGGCAGCCAGGCGGTGATGGATGCGATGTGCTCGGCGAGGACCTCGGCGTCCAGGTCGAGGATCTCCGCCTGGCCGCTGTCGTCGTGCTCCTGGTGGCGGCCGTGCGAGCCGCCGTGGTGCGGGGTGTGCTCGTGCACTGGGGTCATGACATCACCGTAAGTACCCCATGCGCCTGCCGCACCGCCCCTTGCGAGATACGCAAACAGATGGCTTGATGTGCTGCCCGCCGCGCAAGACCACCCCTCGATGTGGCGGCGGAACTCCGTACTGGCGAGGGTGTTACTCGCAGGGGCCCTGCGCGCCGTCGCACTCGCCGGTCTCGCCTGCGTCGCGTCGGTGGCCGCGGCGGGCGTCGCGGTCGAAGATGCCCATGATCTCGCACGGGCCGCCCTCGGCTCCGATCGCGTGCGGCATCATGGTGGGGAACTCGGCGGCTTGGTTGGTCTCGATGCGGAACCGGCGGTGGCCGAGCATGAGGATCGCGGTGCCGGAGAGCACGACGAGCCATTCGCGGCCGGGGTGGGCGCGCATGCGGGCGGGATTGCCGGGCGGAGGTTCGGTCATGCGCTGACGCATGACGCTCACGCCGGGGTCGCCCTTTATGGGCCAGCGCATCAGGCCGTGGGTGCCGTCGATCATCGGGCTGATGACGACGTCGTCGGCGGCGTTCTCCACGAGCTGGTCGAGGGTGGTGTCCAGGGCGCGGGCGAGGGTGACGAGCTGGTCCAGGGCGAGGCGGCGTTGTCCGTTCTCGATCCGGCTCAGCGAGGACTGGCTGAGGTTGGCGCGGGTGGCCAGTTCTTCCAGGGACCAGCCCTGTGCGACGCGCAGTGCGCGGATCCGTTTGCGTACGAGGCTGTCCAGCGCCCCATCTTCTTGCGTCATAGGCAACATGGTATGCCCCGACCGCAATGCGGGCTTAACGTCGAATACAGATGGCCCAGCACGGGGCCAGGTACGACGAAAGGGCGCGACATGTCTGGGCAGACTTCCCGCTACGAGAGCGACACCCTGCCCGCCGAGACCGTGGGCGGTCTGCGCCTGGTGGACGGCACCTTCGTCGCCCGGCGCGTGATCGCGGTGGCCACGCGGTTGCAGGCCCGCACCGAGGGCCTGGACGGGCTGAAGCTGACGATGGAGGACCTGCCCGACAACATGGGCCGCCGCTTCGCCTCCGCCATGGCAGGCACCACCGACGTCCCCGGCGTGTGGGTGGCGGGCAACGCCACCGATCCGACCGCGCGGGTCGATGCGTCTGCCGCGGCCGGCGCCCTGGCCGGATCCCACATCGACGCTCTGCCGGCCACCGCCGACACCGACGCGGCCCTCGCCGCCGCCAAGGCCGCGAACACCCCTGCCTGACCCCCGGCCTGATCCGTGCGGGCCGCAGCCGGCGGTCCGCGCGACGAGCCCCTGTTCTGCCCTTCTTCGGCGACCGGTCCTGTCCCGGCGCTGATTCTGCATGCCCTTTTTAAGAGAGGAAATCATGAGTGGCAACCAGCCTCCCCAGGCGGCGGCCGCGCCGGTGAGCGGCGAGGGTACGCCGGACGCGCGTCAGCTGCGCGCGATCCTGATCACCGTGTCGATCGCGCTGATGGCCGTCATCGCGTCGGTGTCCGGCCTCAGCGTCGCCCAGACCCACATGGCCGTCGAGTGGGGCGCCTCGCAGACCACCGTCCTGTGGATCATCAATAGTTACACCCTTGCCCTGGCCGCTCTGCTGCTGCCACTCGGTGCGATCGGTGACCGATTGGGCCGCAAGCCCATGCTGATCACCGGACTGATCGTCTTCGGTGCGGCCGGCGTCGTCGCCGGGCTCGCCCCGTCGGCCGCAGTGATGATCGGCGCCCGGGTGGCCGCGGGCATCAGCGCCGCGATGATCATGCCGATCACGCTGGCCGTCATCACCTCCACATTCCCCGAGGACGAACGGGGCAAGGCAATCGGTGTATGGACCGGCGTCGCTGGAGGCGGCGGCATCCTGGGCATGTTCCTCTCCGCGCTCCTCGTGGACGTCGCGAACTGGCGGTGGCTGTTCGTGCTGCCCGTGGTACTGGTCGTCGTCGCGCTGGCGATGACCCTGAAGTCGGTGCCCAACTCCCGCGAACGCTCCGCCCAATCCTTCGACACCATCGGCGCACTGGTCTCCACCGTCGCCGTGATCGGACTCATCTTCGTCCTGCAGGAAGGCCCCGAGCGCGGCTGGACCGACCCCGTCACCCTGGTCAGCCTGGCCGTCGGTGTCGTCGCCGCCATCGCCTTCGTGGCCTGGGAGCTGCACCGCCGGGACGCATCCCTGCTGGACGTACGCCTCTTCCGTGAGCGCGGCCTGGCCGGCGGCTCCATCACGCTGCTCGTCGTCTTCGGTGTCCAGGCCGGTATCGCCGTCGTGCTCTTCCCGTTCTTCCAGGCCGTGCTGGGCTGGTCGGGCCTGCTGTCCACCGTGGCGATGATGCCCATGGCCATCATGATGATGATGACGTCCGGCCTGGCCCCCAAGATGGCCGCCAAGATCGGCGCCCACTCCACCATTACCGTGGGCATCGCCCTGTCCACCCTCGGCCTCGCGCTGATGGCGCTGTTCGTCTCCGTCGACGGCGGCTACCTGTCCATCCTCGCCGGCATGCTCGCCATGGGCATCGGCATGGGCCTGTCGATGACGCCCTCCACCGAGGCCATCACCAGCTCCCTGCCCCGCGCCAAGCAGGGCGTTGCCTCGGCCCTCAACGACGTCACCCGCGAGCTCGGCACCGCCCTGGGCGTCGCGATGCTCGGCGCGCTCCTGGCCAACGGCTACCGCAGCGCCATCGACGACAAGCTCGGCGGCATCCCCCAGGGTGCCGCGGACACCGCACGCGAAGGCATCGCCAACGCCGTCGAGGTGGCCCCGAGCACTGGCAGCCACGCCCAGGACCTGTTGCACACCGCGCAGCAGTCCTTCGTCGACGGCTGGCGGCAGGCCTTGTGGGCAGGCGTCGCCGTCATGGGCGTGCTGCTCGTCTACGTCGCTCTTCGCGGGCCGAAGGGCTCAGACCTCGCCATCGCGGACGAGGCGGAGACCACGGAGACCGTCGCCGTCCGATGACCGCGTGACAACTGGGCGGATCATCCGTCTGGCGTCAGGCATCGCGATACCGCGATGCCTGACGCCCCAGCTCAGCAGCGCACGCGCAACGATTACGCCCATGCCGAACGAGCTCCTGGTCACCGTCAACACCGATCGGACCACCCGTCCAGGAGTCAGAAGACCGGGATGATGTCCTCCGGGTCGATGACGTCGACATTCACGCCGTCGATGTCGAGTTCGGGGATCGCGGGGAACTCGATGCCCCACCGCTCGACGATCGCGCGTACGCGGGCCATCGCCAGCCGCCAGTTGTCGGCCTGCTCCTCGTACGACAGCACGCCGAGGCCGCCCTCCCGCGCGTGGTCCATCAGCACGCGATGGTTGTGCAGGAAGTAGGGCGGGAGCTCCCAGAAGCCCTCGGGGGGCTCCCAGAGGATCATGGACAGGAACACGAACCCGGCGCGCAACTGCCGGGTGATCAGGCCGCGTACGTCGTCGGTGAGGCCGGGCCACTCGTTCTCCAGGATCGTCATGCAGATCTGGAGGTGGCGCGACTCGTCCCGGCCGATCTTGTGGAACATGTCCGAGAACAGCGGGTGCTCGGTGCCGGAGGCCATTCCCCGGAACAGCGTCGAGGCCGCCATCTCCCCCATCATGAAGCTCGTGAACAGCACGGCGAGCGAGTACTTGCCCACGGCCGCGTTGTAGCCGTTCCAGTAGCGCCCGCCGTTGTGGTAGAGCCAGCCGATGTTGTTGTGCGCCGCCCGCTCCAGGTCACTGGAGGGCTGCCAGTCGAGCGGGCCGCCGGGCCACAGCCGTGCGATCGTACGCTGGCAGCACTCCTCATGGTTCATCTCGTCACGGGTGATCGAGAAGAAGCACTTGCGGACGGGATCCTCCTCGTGCTTCTCGAACGCCTGGATGGTGGCGCGGGCGAAGACCGCAGGTCCCGAGGCGTCGAAGTTGGCCAGCACGGAGAACCAGTACATGATCCCCAGCCGCTGCTCGGCGGTGAAGTCCCCGGGGTCGAGCAGGTCCCACGGCAGGTCGGCGGGGTTCCAGACCATCCGCTTGGACTTCTCGTAGATCGCCGCGAGCTTCTCGGTCTCCACCCGCCACTCCATCGGGTAGATGTTGGGCTGCGGGATCTCGGGCGCCGGCCAGAACCCACCCTCAGGAACCACGACGTCCGACATCGCCTCACCATCCCGCGCGCTTGTGACCGGCTCGCCTGCGTAACCCCACCTTGTAACACCGTCAGCCTCATCCTGCGCCGTGCCGTCACACCAATCAAGTGCCCACACCGCGCCGCCGGCGGCTGGCCTGTGTGACCGCCACGCACACGAGCACGGCCAGGGCCGCCACGATCGTCGCGGCGCCGATCTCCTCGCGCAGCAGCAGCCAGGCCCACACCAGCGTGAGCAGCGGCTGCGCGAGCTGGATCTGCCCGGCACGGGCGATCCCGCCCATCGCGAGCCCGGCGTACCACGGGATGAACCCGAGGAACATCGACACCAGGCCGACGTACGCGAACCCGGCCAGCGACTCGGCCGAAGGCTCCATGGGCGTGGTGACCGCCAGCACCGCCGTCACGGGCACGGTGAGCGGGGCCGCGAGCACCAGGGCGTACGAGATGACCCGCCAGCCGGGCGTCTCCCTCGCCAGGCGCCCGCCCTCGGTGTAGCCGACGGCGGCCGACAGCAGGGCGAGCACGAGCAACACGTCCGCCCCGGCGAAGCGGCCGGTCCCCCGGGTCAGCGTGAACACGGTGATCGACAGCGCGCCCGCCGCGCAGGCCGCCCAGAACAAGGGTCTCGGCCGCTCCCCCGCCCGCAGCACGGCGAACGCGGCCGTGGCGGCCGGGAGCAGGCCGATGACGACGGCCGAGTGGGCCGTGCTCGCGCCGCCGTCCAGGGCCAGGCCGCTGAACAGCGGGAAGCCGAGGACCACGCCCAGCGCGATCATCGCGTACGACCGCAGGTGGGCGCGGGGCGGCAGGAGCGGCGCCCCGGCGGCCTTGAGGCAGATCACCGCGGTGAGCGCCGCGAGCGCCGCGCGCCCGATCGCGACGAGGTACGGATCGAACCCCCGCATCGCGAACACGGTCGCGGGAAACGACCCCGAGAACGACAGGACACCCGCGCCCGCCAGGAGGCTGCCCCGCCATGCCAGGGGGCGAGGGGCATCCGCGGCGGGGGCGTCCGCTATCGGAAGGACATCGATAGCGCTATCGTCAGCTTTCATGCACGACGATAGCAGTATCGCCCGTCTCGCCGCGATGCTCCGCGAGGAGACGGAACGGTCGCGACCGGGCGAACGCCTGCCGCCCAGCAGGGAGATCATGCGCCGCCACGGCGTGGGCCCGGTGACGGTCTCGCGGGCGATCGCGCAGCTCGCGGCGGAGGGGCGCGTCGTCACCCGTCCCGGCGCGGGCGTGTTCGTGGCCCCGGCCCGGCGGCCGGTCGCGGAGGCGCCCGACCTGTCGTGGCAGACCGTGGCCCTGGGCGACCGGGTGGTGGACGACTCGGCGACGGCGAGCCTGCTGGCCCAGCCGCCCGACGGCGTCGTGCCGCTCACCGGCGGCTATCTCAACCCCGACTTGCGCCCCGTGAAGGCGCTGGCCGCGGCGGCGGCGAGAGCCGTACGCCGGCCGGAGACGTGGAGCATGCCCCCGCTGAACGGCCTGCCGGAGCTGCGCCGGTGGTTCGCCACCGAGGTCGGCGGCGCGGTGACGCAGAACGACGTGCTCGTGGTGAGCGGCGGGCAGTCGGCGCTCACCCTCGCGTTCCGCGCGCTGGCGGCTCCCGGCTCGCCGGTCCTCGTCGAGACCCCCACCTACCCGGGCGCGCTCGCTGCGGCCAAGGCGGCCGGACTGCGGGCGAGCGCGGTGCCGCTCGACCAGGGCGGCGTACGGCCCGACCTGCTGGCGGAGGCGTTCGCGATGACGGGGGCACGGGTGTTCTACTGCCAGCCCACGCTGCACAATCCCACGGGGGCGACGCTGACCCGTGAGCGCAGGGAGCAGGTGCTCGCCGTGGCCCGGGCGGCGGGGGCGTTCGTGATCGAGGACGACTACGCGCGATATCTGGCAACAGGCCCGGTCCCGCCGCCCATGGTCACCATGGACGCTCACGGCACGGTGGTCCACATCCTGTCACTGAGCAAGATCACTTCGCCCAGCCTGCGGGTGGCGGGGCTGACCGCGCGGGGCCCGGCCGCGCACCGGCTGCGGGCCTGCCAGGTGGTGGAGTCGTTCTTCGTCGCCCGGCCCCTGCAGGAGACGGCCGTCGAGTTCGTCGGCTCCACCGCCTGGCGACGCCACCTCGGCGCCGTCCGCCAGGAGATCGGCGTACGGCAGGCCGCGCTGCTGGCGGGGCTCGCCCGCCACGCGCCCGCCGCCGAGGTGCACCTGGCGCCTCCCGGTGGCCTGCACGTCTGGGTACGGCTGCCGCCCGGCACCGACGAGGCGGAGGTGGCCGAGGCGGCGCAGGCACAGGGTGTGCTGGTGAGCCCGGGGCGCATCTACTACCCCTCCGAGCCTCCGGGGCCACGGCTGCGGCTGACCCATACGGCCGCGGCCGGCCTGGCCGAGCTGGAAGAGGGCATCCGCCGCCTCGCCCCGGTCCTGTCCCGTCAGCCACATCAGCCCCAGTAGTGAACCTTTGCCACGGTTGAACCGTCTTTTCTCTGTCGCCCTTCATCCCCCCTTCACAGAGGAGACATTGTGCGCATCCGTTCACTGCTGATCGCGTTATGCGCCGTGCTCGCGTCAGCCGGCCTGCTCGTCGTCCCGTTCGCCGCCGAGGCCGCCTCCGCCGGGGTCTCCTCCGCCTCGGCGGGCTGCTACGGACAGGTCGGGGACCACTGGGAATGCGTCACTCCCGGCGCCTTCTGCCCGGCGGCGGCTCACGGCAGGAACGGAACCTCGGAGGACGGCGACTCCTACCGGTGTGTGCAGGACGGCTCCTCCTGGCGGTGGAAGCCGGCCGGCTCCTCCGGCGGCTCGGCACCGAAGCCGACGGCCAAGCCGACTCCGAAGCCCACACCGACCGCGAAGCCCACACCGACTTCGAAGCCGACGGGGGCGAAGTGCTCCCAGAACTACCTGCCGCTGCCGGACCCGAAGTGCCAGCCGGGGGCGCGTAACCCCGCCGTCACCCAGGAGACGATCAAGTCGACCATCTGCGCGTCCGGCTACAGCAGGAAGGTCGCGCCTCCGGCGAGTTACACCAACGCGCTGCGCGTCACGCAGATCGCCCAGTACGGCTACGCGGACAGGAAGCCGGCGCACTACAAGGAGGACCACCTCATCCCACTGTCCCTGGGCGGGTCGCCCAAGAGCGCGAAGAACCTGTGGCCCCAGCCGGTTCTGGCGGGCAAGGGCAAGACCCCGGCCGACAAGGACGCGGTCGAGCTCACCCTGTGGAGGGCCGTGTGCCACGGCGAGGTGCCGCTCGCCACGGCGCAGCAGGCTATCGCCAAGAACTGGCGGACCGCGGTGCGGCGGCTCGGACTCTAGATCCCTGGGTCATCGGCGCTCCCTCCCGCCGGCGCTCCTCCGACAGGCGGTCGCGGCGCTCCTTGTTTCGCAATGCCAGATAGGCCAGGTAGCTGACACGCATGAGATCCTCCTCGGAAATAGCAAGCACCAGTGAAACGCTTTCGATGGTGTTGGTATTTCGCGACCTCCGACTGTCGTACAGTGGTCACGAGGGGTGATCGATCATGACGGGCCCGGCGGAGCTGCTCCGCGACTTCGTGAACACCTACGACGTCGAGGGAGACGCCGACGAGCTGGCCTCGCCGGCCGAGCTGTCCGTCTGGCTGCGCGAACGGGGGCTGATCGGCGACGACGACCGCGCCGCCGACGAGGACCTCACGGTGGCGACCCAACTGCGCGAAGGGCTGCGGACCGCGCTGCGCGGCAACCACGACGGGGGTCCGTACGAGGTTCCGGAGGGGCTGGACGCGGCGCTGGCGGGACTGCCGGTTCGCGTGACGCTCTCGGCGGGGACGCCGGCGCTCGAGCCCGTGGGGTCCGGAGTGGCGGGCGGGCTCGCGCGGCTCGCCGCGCTGATCCCGGCCGCCCATGCCGACGGCACCTGGCCACGGCTGAAGGTCTGCGCCGAGAGCACCTGTCAATGGGCGTTCATCGACTCCTCGAAAAACCGGTCTCGCTCCTGGTGCTCCATGCGCGTCTGCGGAAACCGCACAAAAACCCGGGCATATCGGGCACGACGCCAGGCGGAAGGTACGCCGAGGCCCTCCTGACCAGTACGGTGTTACAGGCTAAGAAAGGAGCCCGCCGAATGGGTGTTAGAGCTGCCCGCCTCGAGGACGTCGACGCGGTGACCAGCACCCAGATCCGGGCGTGGAAGGCGGTTTATCGCGACTTCCTGCCACCGATCCCGTTGGAGCAGATGACCGGGCCGGCGGCGGAGAAGATGTGGCGCCGCCAGTGGGAGGAGGCGATCCTCTCGCCGCCCACGCCCCGTCACCGCCTGCTCGTCGCCGTCGAGCGGGTGGTGCCCGACACCGACGCGTTCACCGCGCTCGGCCCCGGCGGCATCCTGGCGACCGCGGCCCAGCGTGCCTCCGACCGGGTCGTGGGGCTGGCGTCGCACGGACCCGCCGAGGACCCCGATCTTCACCCGGCCACGACGGCCGAGTTGATGACGTTGCTCGTCGATCCCAACCACATCAGGCGCGGACACGGCAGCAGGTTGCTCAACGCCACCGTCGACCACCTGCGCGAGGACGGCTACAACACGGTCGTCACCTGGGTCTTCGCCGACAACCACCCGATGCTCGGCTTCCTGGAGTCGGCCGGCTGGGGCGAGGACGAGGCCGAGCGCGTCCTCGACATGGGCCGCCCGATCAGGATGATCCGCCTCACCACCGACATCAGCTGAGTCCGCACCGGACCACGATCCACGCCTCCCTTCCCGCCCGTCCGTACGGCTTTCGCCCCCGGCGGCGTCGCCTCCGCCAACCCCGCTGTCACGAGATGACGGGGGATTGGCCAAACTAGGTAGGCCTTCACCGGCTACGCACAGGTAGGAAAAGGGAGTCACGTGGCCACCCCAGCTCAATGGTTAGCGGGCGCACGCCCCCGTACGCTGCCCGCCGCCGTCGTCCCGGTCGCCGTCGGCACCGGAGCCGCCGTCGCGGAGGACGGCGCGGTCTGGTGGCGAGCCCTGCTCGCGCTGTTCGTCGCGCTGGCACTGCAGGTCGGCGTCAATTACGCCAACGACTACAGCGACGGCGTGAAGGGCACCGACAAGGACCGGGTGGGGCCCCTGCGGCTGGTCGGCTCGGGTGTCGCGGCCCCGAAGCAGGTGCTCGCGGCCGCTCTCGGCTGCTTCCTCGCCGCCGCCGTCGCCGGGCTCGTCCTGGTGGTGGCCACCCGCGCCTGGTGGCTGCTGCTCGTCGGCCTCGCGTCCATCCTGGCCGCCTGGTTCTACACCGGAGGCTCCCGCCCGTACGGCTACCGGGCGCTCGGGGAGATCTCGGTCTTCGTGTTCTTCGGCCTCGTGGCCGTCGCCGGGACGACGTACGTCCAGGTGGAGCGGCTGACCTGGCTCTCGCTGGCCGCGGCCGTGCCCGTCGGGCTGCTGGCCTGCGCGCTCCTCATGGTCAACAACCTCCGCGACATCGTGACCGACGGCCCCTCCGGCAAGCGCACGCTCGCCGTGGTGCTGGGCGACAGCCGCACGCGCCTGGCCTACTCGGCGACCCTGGTGCTGCCCTTCGTGTTCGCGCTCGCCCTGGTGCCGGTGCGGCCCTTCGCCGCGCTGACCGTGCTGGCGCTCCCCCTCGTGGTGGCCCCGATCAGGACGGTCCGCTCGGGGGCGACCGGCCCGGCGCTCATCGCGACGCTCCAGCAGACCGGCCGCCTGCAACTCGTCTTCGGCGCCCTGTTCACCCTCGGCCTGGCCCTGTTCTGACCGGTGCCCGTCCTACCGTGAGCGGGCGTTGTTCACCGTGTAGTCGCGGAAGGTGATGTTCTCGGCGGTCTTCCGGGCGATCTTGGCGGCCATGTTCTTTCCCGGCAGGTAGGGCATGATCTTGTAGTAGCGGTTGAGGACCGAGGCCAGGAAGCGGCTGCCGGGGACCATGAGTGCGGCGACGCCGTCGCCCATCTTCTGGCAGCCCTCCGCGTACTCGCGCATCTCCCGCTCGTAACGGGCGAACGCGACGCGGTGGTCGCCGTGCGCGGCGGCCAGTTCGCCCGCCAGGACGTACGCGCCGACCAAGGCGAGGCCGGACCCCATGCCGGACAGGGAGGATGGGCAGTAGGCGGCGTCGCCGACCAGGGCCACCCGCCCTCGGGTCCAGGAGTCCATGCGAACCTGGCCGACCGAGTCGAAGTAGAAGTCCGGCGCCAACCGCATGTCCCGCAGCAGCCGATCGCTCTCCCAGCCGTTGCCGGTGAAGTGCTCGGCGAGGACGGCCTGCTGCCGGGCCACGTCACGGCGGTCCAAGTCCAGGGCCGGCGAGCCGAAGTAGAAGACGGCCTTCGCCTCGGTGTTGTGACGCGCGCTGTACATCGCCACCAGCCTGTTGCCGGTGCGGTAGGCGTGGCCGATGTGGTCGAGGCCGAGGTGGTTGGCGGTGGTGAAGATCGCGCAGTAGAGGCCTAGGTGCCTGACGTAGTCCTCCTCGGGTCCGAAGGCCAGGCGCCGGGTGGTGGAGTGCAGGCCGTCGGCGCCGACGACCAGGTCGAACCGGCGCGGCGCGCTCCGTTCGAAGGTGACGGTCACCCCGTCGGCGTCCTCGGTGAGCGAGGTGATGGAGTCGCCGAAGACATACTCGGTGTGCTCCTTGGTGGCGTCGTAGAGGATGCGGGCCAGGTCGCCGCGGAGGATCTCGATGTCTCCGGAGAACAGGTCGGCGGGCAGCGTGGCCAGCGGCTTTCCGGCGCTGTTGACGTACGACATGGAGCCCATGCCGGTGCCGGCGCGTTCGAGGTCGTCCAGGATGCCCATCCGGCGCAGGATCGACAGGTGCGCCTCACCCCGGAAGTCGACGGCGTAGCCGCCGTCGCGCAGCGCCGGGGCGCGCTCCACGACGGTGGGGGTGAAGCCGTGGCGGTGGAGCCAGTAGGCGAGGGCGGGACCGGCGACGGAGGCGCCGGAGATCAGCACGCTGCGGTTGGTCGTTGCGTTGTCCATGGCGAAGAGCCTGCCGGTGAGGGCTCACCGAAGGCTCACCGCCCGCTCACCGCCGCTGCCAGGGCATCGGAAAGGGCACCGGGAAGCCCCAGCAGGCGCAGTGCGTCCGGGGTGGAGCCGCCTGCCGCCGCAGCCCCGGCGGCCTCCCGGTAGCGTGTCCGGGCCATGGCGTGGTCGCCGCGCGCTTCGGCGACGCGGGCCAGCCCGGCGAGCGTGCGCACCCGGTTGCCGAGGCTTCTGATCCAGTGCGGATCCAGCCGTTGCGCGGCCTCGGCGTACAGCCGTTCCGCCTCGTCCAGGTCGCCCTCCCGCAGGGCGATGTCGCCGAGCCCGCGCAGAGCCGCGCCCAGGCAGGTGGCGCTGCCGGCGCGGCGGGCCAGATCGGCGGCTTTCGCATAGTCGGCGCGGGCCGCCTCCGCGTCGTCGGCGGCGGCGAAGTAGTCGGCCCGGTTGACCAGCAGGTCGGCGGCGTCCTCCTGAGCGCCGAGCCGCCCGGTCAGGGTGAGGGCCTCATCGGTCAGCGCGATCGCCCGCGCGTGGTCGCCGCCTCCGCCCGCCAGCCCGGCGAGCATGTCCAGGGCCAGTGCGGTGCCCCATCGGTCGCCGAGGACGCGGAACTCCTCGGCGGCCGCGCCGAATTCCCGCGCCGCCGCTTCGACGTCCTTCTCACCCAGGGCTCCGAAGCCCGACACGTATCGGGCGACGGCTCGCGCCCACGGCTCGGGACAGTCGTGCTGGGCCGTCAGGAGCGTGAACGCGGCCTGTGCGTCGCTTGCGCCGGCGTTCCGCAGCATCCACAGCAGCAGGGCCGCGGGGTAGTGGCCCGCCCGGTCGCCGGGCCAGGCGGCGGCCAGTGCCCTCTCCGCCGTCGCCCGGTGGCGTCGCCAGATTTCGCGGTCGGACGAGGCAAGCAGCACTGTGGTCGCGTACTCCTCGCCGAGGCCGGGCGGGGGCGTGTCGCCGATCGCGTCGAGCAGCCTGATCGCGTACGGCGCGGCCGTGGCGGACGCGCCCCGGATCCACAGGTAGGTCGAGGCCGAGGCGAGCAGTTCCAGGGCCGTCGCGGCATCCGGAGCCTCGACCGCCCAGCGCACGGCGGCCAGCAGGTTCTCGTGCTCGGCGACGACGATCGGCAGCCATTCCAGTTGCCCGGCTCGCCGCAGATGCGGATCGGCGGTGCGCACCAGTTCCAGGACGTGCCGGGCGTGCGCGTGCCGGGCGGAGTCGCTTTCGCCCGCTTCGTCGAGCCGCTCGGCGCCGTAGGCGCGGATCGTCTCCAGCATCCGGTAACGGCCGTGGGAGACCTCCAGAAGCGACTTGTCGACCAGCGATTCCAGCGTCTCGGCGTCCGTGCCGCACACCCGCCGCGCCGACTCCGCCGTCGCGCTCCCGGCGAAGACGGTGAACCGCCGTGCGGCCCGCTGCTCGGGTTCGGTGAGCAGGTCCCAGCTCCACGCGACCACCGAGCGCAGCGTCCGGTGCCGGCCGTCGGCCGGGCGGCTGCCGCGGGCCGCGACCCCGAGCCGGTCGTTCAGCCGTCCCTCGAGTTCACCGAGGTCCAGCGCGCGCAGCCGCGCCGCCGCGAGTTCGATGGCCAGCGGCAGGTCGTCCAGGGCCGCGCAGATCCGCCGTAGGCGCTGAGGGTCGGCGGCGAAGCCGCGCCGCACCGCGCGGGCCCGATCGGTGAACAGCCGCACCGCCGCGTCGGCGTCGAGCGGGCGCACCTGGTGGAGGTGTTCGCCGATGACTCCCAGCGGTTCGCGGCTGGTGGCCAGGACCCGCAGCCGCGGGCAGGCCGCCAGCAGCCGCGCCGCCAGCGCGGCCGTTTCCTCGATGAGGTGCTCGCAGTTGTCCAGCACGAGCAGGAGCACCCGGTGGGACAGCGCCGCGATCAGGCGGTCGACCGGCGTCTGCGGGCCGTCCTCCACCTGCAGCCCGCGCTCGCGCAGGCCGAGCGCGCCGAGCAGTGCCGGTGCCAGCCCTGCCCCGTCGCCCAGCGCGGCCAGCTCCACGAAGCACACCTCGTCGGCCGCCGCCCCTGCCACCTCGACCGCCACCTCGACCGACAGCCGGGTCTTGCCGACGCCGCCGGGGCCGAGCAACGTGACCAGCCGGGCCACCCGAAGCAGGCCGGCGACGTCGGCGACCTCCTCGTCGCGGCCGACGAAGGAGGTCAGCTGGGCGGGCGGCGCGGCCGGCGACGGCGAAGGATCGGCGCTCAGCAACTCCCGGTGCAGCGCGACCAGCTCGGCCGAAGGATCGGCGCCCAGTTCCTCCGCCAGGTGGCGCCTGGTCTCCTCGAACACGACCAGCGCCTCGGCCCGCCCGCCCTCCGCGTACAGCGCGCGCATCAGCAACCCGGCCGGCCGTTCCCTGAGCGGGTGGCGGCCGGCCAGCTCGCGCAGCTCCGGAATCACGGCGCGGTGCTCGCCGAGCCGCAGTTCGCCCTCGATCCGGTCTTCCAGCGCCGCCAGCCGCAGCTCCTCCAGCCGCGTCGCGGCGGCCCGGGCCGTCTCGCTCTCGGCGAGCTCGGCCAGCGCGGTCCCGCGCCACAGATCGAGCGCCTCGCGCAGCAGCGTCACCGCTCGTTCCGCCTCGCCGTCGCGCAGCGCCATCCGGCCCTGCCCGGCCAGCCGCTCGAACCGGCAGGCGTCCACGTCGTTGTCCGCGACCACGATCCGGTATCCCGATCCGCTCCGCTCGATCGCGGCCGCCGGCCCCAGCGCGGTGCGCAGCCGGGACACCTGCGACTGCAGCGCGTGCGCCGACAGCACGCCGTCAGGATCGATCTCCTCGGTCAGCCGGTCGGACGGCACGACCTGACCGGGACGGATCAGCAGCAGCGCCAGCAACCCACGCCGCGCCGGTCCGCCCAGCGGGACCTCGGTCCCGTCGTCGCGCCACACCCGGGTCTCGCCGAGGATTCCGAACCGCATGCCGGTGATTATCCCGTGATATCCCCCGGCAGCCCGCCGACGATCACAGAGACGATCACGGTGGAGATCATGCGGGGACGATGGGCCCCAGGTAGGTCCCGCCCGACACGTCGACGGTCTGCCCGGTCACCCACCGGCCGCGCGGACCCGCCAGGAACCCGACCACGTCCGCGACGTCCTCCGGCTCGCCCAGCCGTCCCAGCGCGACCATCGCCTCCAGCCCCGCCACCACCTCGGGGATCGAGGTGTAGCCGGCGGTCATGTCGGTCCGGACCGCGCCGGGTGCCACCGTGTTCACGGTGATACCGCGCCTGCCCAGCTCGTTGGCCAGCGACGGGGCCATCGACTCCAGCGCCGCCTTGCTGATGGTGTAACCGATCTGTATGGTGACCGCGAACCGGCTGGCCGTCGAGCCCATGTTGATGATCCGGCCGCCGTCGTTCAGCAGCGGCAGCGCCCGCTGGATTACGAAGAACGGCGCGCTCACGTTGATCGCCAGCAGCCTGCCGAACTCCTCCTCGGTGACCTGCGCGACAGGGCTGACGGAACCGATGCCCGCGTTGTTGACCAGGATGTCCAGGCCGTTCGCGCCGTGTTCCGCCAGCCCGGCGGTCAGCCCCTCGAACAGCCTGTCCACCGCGCCGTCCTCGCCGAACCGGGCCCGTACGGCGAGCGCCCGGCCACCCGCCTCCCGGATCCGCGTGACGGTCTCCTTGGCCGCGTCCTCGTTACCGCTGTGATGGACGCAGACCAGAGCCCCCTCAGTGGCCAGCCGCACCGCGACCGCGCGCCCGATCCCCCGCGATCCACCCGTCACCAGCGCCGTCTTGCCGCTCAGCTCGCCCATCGTCGTGTTCCCTCTCCGAGGCCGGTCCCCGGTGGATCCGGCGTCGGCTCAACACTGACGACGACCGCTCACCGTTCCCTCACCGCCGGCTCACCGGCCTGCCATCGGTCGCGGCGCCTCCGACGATCCGGTAAGGAGGTCGTATGACCGTCATAGGGTTGCGGCCGGCGACGCAGGCCGACAGCGAGTTCTGTTTCCGGCTGCACAAGGCCGCCCTGGGCGAGTACGTCGCGGCGATCTGGGGCTGGGACGAGCAGGATCAGCGGGGCCATCATGCGCGCGTGTTCGACCCCGGCAACACGCGGATCGTCACCGTCGACGGCGCCGATGCCGGCATGCTCAGCGTCGACTACCGGCCCACCGAGATCTACCTCGGCCGCATCGAGATCGACCCCGCCTATCAGGGGCGCGGGATCGGCACCCACCTCATCACCGCGCTGCTGGACGAGGCCCGGCGGCGAGGTCAGGACCTGCTCCTTGACGTTCTGACGGTCAACCACCGCGCTCACGCCCTCTACCGGCGACTCGGTTTGGAGGACGTGGCACGCCACGGCGACGGCGACATCAAGATCAGAATGCGCTACACCCCGCCGCCTCGCTGATCGGAAAACTCAGCGGCCGCCCGGCCTGTCCGGCGTGGCGTGCTCGGTGCGGGACAGGCCGGGCGGCGCGACTACTGCAGGTCGAGAAGGCGCTCCAGGCCCACGGTGAGGCCGTCGAGCCCCTGCACGCGGCGTACGCCCAGCAGGACGCCCGGCGTGAACGACGCCCGGTTCATCGTGTCGTGCCGGATCGTGAGGGTCTCCCCCTCGCCGCCCAGGATGACCTCCTGATGGGCGATCAGCCCGGCGAGCCGTACGGCGTGCACGTGGACGCCGTCGACGTCCGCGCCCCTGGCGCCGTCGAGCGCGGTGGTGGTCGCGTCGGGAGAGGGGCCGAGCCCCGCCTCGCGCCGCGCCCGCGCCACCAGTTCCGCCGTACGGCGGGCCGTGCCGGAGGGGGCGTCGGCCTTGTGCGGGTGGTGCAGTTCGACGATCTCGACCGACTCGAAGTGCTTGGCCGCCTGCGCGGCGAAATGCATCATGAGCACGGCCGCGATGCCGAAGTTGGGGGCGATGAGCGAGTTCGTGCCGGGGTTGGCGGCCAGCCAGCCCCGCACGGTCTCCAGCCGTCCGGCGTCGAAGCCGGTCGTGCCCACGACGGTGTGAATGCCGTGGGAGACGCACCACTCGAGGTTGCCCATGACGACGTCGGGGTGGGTGAAGTCCACCACCACCTCGGCGCCGGTCAGCGCGTCGAGCGGGTCGCCCTGGTCGACCTCCGCCACGAGCTCCAGGTCATCGGCCGCCGCGACGGCCTTGCACACTTCCACACCCACGCGCCCGCGGGCGCCCAGAACACCGACCTTAATCACGCGCCCAAGGCTATACGTGACGGCGAGGGGCGGGACGGCGAGGCGCGGGCCGACGCGCCCGCGCCCGTGGAACGACGAGGCCGCGCCGGCCCTGAAGGGCACCGGCGCGGCCTCCAACGGCACGGTCAGGCGATGGCGGAGCCGAAGTCCTTGTCGGAGTAAGGCCCGATCACCGCGAGCGTCAGCGGCCGGTTGAGGATGTCCTCGGCGACCGCGGCGATCTCCTCGGGGGTGACCGCCTCGATGCGCCCGAGCACCTCGTCGACCGTCATGAGCCGCTCGTACACGAGCTCGCTCTTGCCGATCCTGGACATGCGCGACCCGGTGTCCTCCAGGCCGAGCACCAGCCCGCCGCGCATCTGGCCCTTGCCGCGGGCGATCTCCTCGAGGGTGATGCCCTCGGCCACGACCCTGGCCACCTCGTCACGGCAGATCTTCAGCACGTCGTCCACCTTCGAGGGCAGGCAGCCCACGTAGATGCCGAACTGGCCGGTGTCGGCGTACTGCGAGGTGTAGCTGTAGGCGCTGTAGGCCAGGCCCCGCTTCTCCCGGATCTCCTGGAACAGGCGCGACGACATGCCGCCGCCGAGCGCGGCGTTCAGGACGCCGAGGGCGAAGCGCCGGTCGTCGTTGCGGTGGAAGGCGGTCATGCCGAGGACCAGGTTGGCCTGCTCGGTGGGCCGGTCGAGCACCCGGACGCCGGTCCGGACGTCCACGCCGGGGCCGCCGATGCGCGGGGCCGCGGGCGCGGCGGAGCCGCCCAGCGCGCCCGCCCGCTCGTACGCCGCCGCGACCAGCGCGACCACCCGCTCGTGGTCCACGTTGCCCGCAACCGACACGACCGTGCGGGGCGGGACGTAGAACCGCTGGTAGTACTCGCGGATGCGGTCACGGGTGAGCGCGTTGATCGACTCCTCGTTGCCGAGGATCGGGCGGCCGATCGGTGTGTCGCCGTACAGCTCGGCGGAGAACTGCTCGTGCACCACGTCGGAGGGGTCGTCGTCGTGCATGGCGATCTCTTCCAGGATCACGCCGCGCTCCGACTCCACGTCCTCCTCGGTGATCAGCGAGGAGGTCACCACGTCGGCGAGCACGTCGATCGCCAGCGGCAGGTCCTCGTCGAGCACCCGGGCGTAGTAGCAGGTGTACTCCTTGGCGGTGAACGCGTTGATCTCACCGCCGATGCCCTCGATGGACGCCGAGATCTCCATGGCGTCGCGCGTGGGCGTGCCCTTGAAGAGCAGGTGCTCCAGGAAGTGCGTGGCCCCCATGTGCTCGGGGGCCTCGTCACGCGACCCGATGCCCACCCACAGGCCGACCGCCACACTGCGCACGGTCGGCATCGTCTCGGTCACGACCCGCAGGCCGCCGGGGAGGACGGTGCGGCGGATGACCCCCGCGCCGTCCTTGCCCGGGAACAGGGTCTCGGTCGTCACGAGTTGCGCTCGTCCCGGCCGCCACGGGTGCGGCTGCGGCTGCGGCGCGGAGTCCGCGGCTGCTCCTCCTCCGCCGGCGCGGCGGCCTCCACCGGAGCGGGCGCGGCCTCGCCGTTCTCGGCCGCGGCGGCCTTCTCGGCGGCCTCCTTCTCGACCACCTCGACCGGGACCAGCGAGAGCTTGCCGCGCGAGTCGATCTCGGCGATCTCCACCTGGATCTTCTCGCCGACGTTCATGACGTCCTCGACGTTCTCGATCCGGCGGCCGCCGTGCAGCTTGCGGATCTGCGAGACGTGCAGCAGGCCGTCCTTGCCCGGCAGCAGCGAGACGAACGCGCCGAAGGCGGCGATCTTGACGACCGTGCCCAGGTAACGCTCGCCGACCTCCGGCATATGCGGGTTCGCGATGCCGTTGATCAGCGTACGTGCGGCCTCGGCGGACGGGCCGTCGGTGGCGCCGATGTAGATCGTGCCGTCGTCCTCGATGGTGATCTCGGCGCCCGTGTCGTCCTGGATCTGGTTGATCATCTTGCCCTTGGGGCCGATGACCTCGCCGATCTTGTCGACCGGGACCTTGATCGTGATGATGCGCGGCGCGGTCGGGTTCATCTCCGCCGGGCTGTCGATGGCCTCCTGCATCACGTCGAGGATCGCCAGCCTGGCGCCCCTCGCCTGCTTCAGCGCGGCGGCGAGCACGTGGGCCGGGATGCCGTCCAGCTTGGTGTCGAGCTGGAGCGCGGTGATCAGATCCTTGGTGCCGGCGACCTTGAAGTCCATGTCGCCCATGGCGTCCTCGGCGCCGAGGATGTCGGTCAGCGTGACGTAGGTGTCGCCCTCGCCGATGAGGCCCATCGCGATGCCGGCGACCATCTCCTTGAGCGGGACGCCCGCGTCGAGCAGGGCCATCGTGGAGGCGCAGACCGACCCCATGGAGGTCGAGCCGTTCGACCCGAGCGCCTCCGACACCTGGCGGATGGCGTACGGGAACTCCTCGCGCGACGGCAGCACGGGGATCAGCGCCCGCTCGGCCAGCGCGCCGTGGCCGATCTCGCGGCGCTTCGGCGAGCCGACGCGGCCCGTCTCGCCCGTGGAGTACGGCGGGAAGTTGTAGTTGTGCATGTAGCGCTTGGTCCGCTCGGGATTGAGCGTGTCGATCATCTGCTCCATGCGCAGCATGTTCAGCGTCGTGATGCCGAGGATCTGCGTCTCACCCCGCTCGAACAGGGCCGACCCGTGCACCCGCGGCACCACGTGGACCTCGGCGTTGAGCTGCCGGATGTCCTTCGGGCCACGGCCGTCGATGCGGACGCCCTCGCTGATGACGCGCTCGCGCATCAGCTTCTTGGTGAGCGACCGGAACGCGGCGCCGATCTCCTTCTCACGGCCCTCGAAGTCGGGCAGCAGCTTCTCCGCCGCCAGCATCTTGACGCGCTCGATCTCCAGCTCGCGCTCCTGCTTGCCCGCGATCATCAGCGCCGAGGCGAGCTCGCTCTTGACGGCGGCGGTCACGGCCTCCAGGGCGTCGTCCTGGTAGTCGAGGAAGATCGGATACTCTGCGGTCTCCTTGCCGGCGACCTCGGCCAGCTTCGACTGGGCCTCGCAGAGCACCTTGATGAACGGCTTGGCGGCCTCCAGGCCCTGGGCCACGGCCTCCTCGGTCGGGGCGACCGCGCCCTCGGCGACCAGCTTGAGCGTGTCGCGGGTCGACTCGGCCTCGACCATCATGATCGCGACGTCGCCGTCGGCCAGGACGCGTCCGGCGACGACCATGTCGAACGTGGCGCGCTCGAGCTCGGTGTGGGTCGGGAACGCCACCCACTGGCCGTCGATCAGCGCGACGCGCACGCCGCCGATCGGGCCGGAGAACGGCAGCCCGGCGAGCTGCGTGGACATGCTCGCGGCGTTGATCGCGATCACGTCGTACAGGTGCTCGGGGTGCAGGGCCATGACCGTCGCGACGATCTGGATCTCGTTGCGCAGGCCCTTCACGAACGACGGGCGCAGCGGCCGGTCGATGAGGCGGCAGGTGAGGATCGCGTCCTCGGACGGCCTGCCCTCCCGGCGGAAGAACGAGCCGGGGATGCGGCCGGCCGCGTACATCCGCTCCTCGACGTCGACCGTCAGCGGGAAGAAGTCCAGGTTCTCCTTGGGATGCTTGGACGCGGTGGTCGCGGACAGGATCATCGTCTCGTTGTCCAGGTACGCGACGGCGCTGCCCGCCGCCTGCCGGGCCAGCCGCCCGGTCTCGAACCTGATCGTGCGCGTGCCGAACGGACCGTTGTCGATAACGGCCTCTGTGCTGTGGACACCCTCCACGGGGGACCTCCTCTTCGGGTCGGTCTCCCCACGTCCTCGGTCGCCGGGCTCCCCGTTCAGGTGCAGTGCCGGTCTTCGATCGAAGCGCCCGGTCCGTCCGCGCGGCTCTCGCCGTGCCGACCGGGGGCCACTACCGAGGACCGGCCCTCTCACGCCGCGGGATCGCGCTGCGGCTTGCGTGCGGACGCGGGGCACTGTGTCTCGGCTATTCAGTTGTTTCGCTCGGGCCATTGTGGCCGGTTATGGAAAAGGAGCGGCGAAGAATCGCCGCTCCTTCCTCACCTTATCGGCGAAGGCCCAGACGCTCAATGAGGGAGCGGTAGCGGGTGATGTCCTTGGCCTGCAGGTACTTCAGCAGCCGGCGCCGGCGGCCCACCAGCAGGAGCAGACCACGGCGGCTGTGGTGGTCGTGCTTGTGGGTCTTCAGGTGCTCGGTGAGGTCGCTGATCCGCTTGCTCAGAAGCGCGATCTGGACCTCCGGCGACCCGGTGTCACCCTCGGTGGTGCCGTACTCGCCGATGATGGCCTTGGTGGTAGCGGCGTCAAGCGACACTGCTTCTCCATTCTGGTGAAATGGCACGCGCAACGATTCCGAGCCCGCGAACGACCGTGCGTGCCTACAGTCGCCGTGACAGGACAGCCGGGTGGCCAACGCCACCTGAGCATGGCTGACATACAACCCTACCAGCTCGTCGGACACACCCTGTCACGACGCGCCACGCAGAAGGTTCGGGAGTGGCAGGTTCAGGAGGTGAACTCGCGGGCCCTGGCCACGTCGTCGTGCATCTGCTCGATCAGCGCCTCGATCGAGTCGAACCTGAGCGTGTCGCGCAGCCGCTCGCCGAAGTCCACCGCCACGTGCGCGCCGTACAGGTCCAGGTCGTCGCGGTCCAGCGCGTACGCCTCGACCGTGCGCTCCACCCCGTCGAAGGTGGGGTTGGTCCCGATCGAGATCGCGGCCGGCCACCGCTCCCCCTCGTACGGCGAGGGGCTCTGGGTGCACTGCAGCCATCCCGCGTAGACGCCCTCGGCGGGGATGGCGGTGTGCTGCGGCGACTCCACGTTGGCGGTGGGGAAGCCGAGCGCCCGGCCGCGCTGGTGGCCGCGGACCACCACGCCCTCCACCCGGTGGGCACGGCCCAGCAGGACGGCCGCGCCCGCGACGTCACCCACGGCCAGCCGCTCCCGGATCAGCGTGGAGGAGATGGCGTCGCCATCGCTGACCAGGGGCACGCCCTCGGCCTGGAAGTCGTACTTCTCCCCCAGCGTCCGCAGGGTCTCCAGGTCGCCCGACGCCTTGTGGCCGAAGCGGAAGTTCTCCCCCACCACGACCCCCGCCGCGTGCAGCCGGTCGACCAGAGCCGTCTGGACGAACTCATCCGGCGACATCCGGGAGAACTCCAGCGTGAACGGCAGCACACACACCGCGTCCACGCCCAGCGCGAACAGCAACTCGGCCCGGCGGTCGGTGGTGGTCAGCCGCGGTGGGTGGCTGCCCGGCCGTACGACCTCGTCGGGGTGCGGGTCGAAGGTGACCGCCACGGCGGGCAGCCCCAGGTCGCGGGCCATGTCCACCGCCCGGGCCACCATCCGCTGGTGACCGAGATGCACGCCGTCGAACACGCCGATCGTGACGACGGACCTGCCCCAGTCCTGCGGGACCTCGTCCAGCCCGTGCCAGCTCTGCACCTCGACCTCGCTTCTGTTCCGATTGCCTTGCCTTCGGCAAGGCGGCTGAGCTGCCTCGCCTGGGACGCGCGCAGTAGACAAGACTGCCATGCCCCGCGGGGTGCCGGGGAACCAGCCCCGACGTCAGGAGGCGAACACCACCAGAGGCCTGGCCGTCCCGCCGCTCTCCTCGGCGAGCGCGAGCAGCGCGCCGTCCGGCCCGAAGACGCCGATCGGGCCCGGTCCGAGGCCCGCCGCACGCAGCCTCCCGCCGTGCGCGACCAGCCGCGCCTCGTCCTCGCCCACGTCCCTGCGGGGGAAGGCCGCCGCCACCGCGTCGGCCATGGGCATGATCACGCACTCCCGGGCGAGGTCCTCGATCGTGCGCGCCGCCTCGATGCCGTACGGCCCGACCCGGGTGCGGCGCAGCCGGGTGAGATGGCCGCCGACACCGAGGGACGCGCCGAGATCGCGGGCCAGCGCCCGGATGTAGGTGCCGCTGGAGCAGGTGATCACGGCGTCCAGGTCCACCGTCTCCGGGGTCCGCCGGATCTCCCCCACCTCGAACGCGTGGATCGTGACCGGCCGGGCGGCCAGCGCCACCTCCTCGCCGGCGCGGGCCCGCTTGTAGGCCCGCTGCCCGTCGACCTTGATGGCGCTGACCTGCGGCGGCACCTGCATGATCTCGCCGGTGAGCGCGGCGACGCCCTTGCGCACCTGCTCGTCGGTCACGTGTCCGGCGAGGGTGGTGGCGACCACCTCGCCCTCGGCGTCGTCGGTGTTCGTCGTCACGCCGAGGCGGATCGTCGCCTCGTAGACCTTCTCGGTCAGCGCGAGGTGCCCGAGGAGGCGGGTCGCCTTCTCCACCCCGATCACCAGCACGCCGGTGGCCATCGGGTCGAGCGTGCCCGCGTGGCCGACCTTGCGGGTGCCCGCGATGCCGCGCATCTTGCCGACGACGTCGTGCGACGTCCAGTCGGCCGGCTTGTCCACGATGATCAGACCGCTCGGCGGCGGAGTCCTTCTGGCTCTGGCCGTGCTCATGACCGGCTCCCTTCCGGGGCGAGGAGGGGGCGCAGGGCGGCCATCGTGTCCGCCACGGACAGCGCCGAGGAGAACCCGGCGGCACGCGGATGGCCGCCGCCGCCGAGCGCGGCGCAGGCGCGCGCCATGTCCACCGCGCCCTTCGACCGGGTCGAGACGTTCCAGCCGGCCTCGTCGTCCTCCTTGAGCACGACCGCGACCTCCGCCTCGTCGACCCGGCGCACGACGTCGATCATGCCTTCCACCTCGTCGTACGGCAGGCCCTCCGCCGCGCGGTCGGCCCGGCTCACGTAGGTCCACACCAGCCCAAGGCCGCCCGCGGCGTCCGGCTCCAGCGTGGCCCGCCCGAGCGCCGTGCCGAGCACCCGCAGGTACGCGAACGGCGAGCGGTCCCACAGTTCCCTGGCGATCTCCTCCGGACGCAGCCCCGTGGCCAGCAACCGGCCGGCCATGGCGTGCGCGGCCGGGGTGGTGATGGAGTGCCTGAAGGAGCCGGTGTCGGTCACCAGGCCCGCGTACAGGCAGGTGGCGACCTCCCGGTCGATCGTCAGGCCGAGCCGGTTCATGAGCTCCTCGACGACCATCGTGGTCGAGGCCGCCGCGGGATCCACGAGGTGGACCGTCCCGAAGCCGGTGTTCGACACGTGGTGGTCGATCACGACGAGTTCGCCGGCCTTGCCCGCGTGGGGCGCGAGCAGGCCCAGCCGCTCCATCGTGGACGCGTCGAAGGCGACCATCAGCTCGGGCTCGGCGGGGTACGCCGAGGGCTCCACCAGCAGGTGCTGCCCGGGCAGGAACCGCAGCAGCCGGGGCACGGCGAAGACCCGGTCGCCGAAGGAGGCGACGACCTTCTTGCCCGTACGCGCAAGCGCCAGTCCGAGGCCCAGCATCGAGCCGAGGGCGTCCGCGTCCGGAGACACGTGACAGGCGAGCGCCAGCGTGCCGGCGGAGCGGATCAGTTCGATCGCGCGCCGCCAGTCCGCCTCGCCGAGGGCGCTTTCGTTCGTGGTCACCGGGCGGGGTGCCCCGCCCGGCCGGTGGGCTCGTCCTCGCCCTCCTCCTCGGCCGCCTCGGCGTCGAGGTCCTCCTCGAAGCGGTAGGGGTCGGCGTCCCCGGCGAACTGCGCGCCCTCCGCCTGGCGGGCGATCTCGGCGTCCTTCGCCTTCGCCAGCGCGAACAGGTCGTTCATGTGGCGGGCGCTGTCGGGGAGCGGGTCGTGCACGAACGTGAGGCCGGGGGTGTGCCGCAGGCCGGTCTGCCGCCCGACCTCGGATCGGATGATGCCCTTCGCGCTCTCCAAGGCGGCGGCCGTGTCGGCCCGCTCCGCCTCTGAGCCGAAAACCGTGTAGTAGACGGTCGCGTCGCTCAGGTCCGCGGTGACCCTGGCGTCGGTCACCGTCACGAACCCCAGCCGCGGATCCTTGATCCGCCGCTCCAGCATCTCCGCGACCACCTGCTGGATGCGATCGGCCAGCTTCCTGGCACGCGCTGCGTCCATGCTCACGCTCCCTCGTATCTGTACGGCTGACGGCGGGCCCCGGCCGTCTATTCCTCGTGGTCGTTGAAGAGCCGCCGCCGCGCGGACAGCAACTCGATCTCGGGGTGGTAGGCGACCAGTCGTTCGCAGGCGTCCAGCACCTCGTCGCAGTTGGCCGCGGACGCCGACACCACGGCGACGCCGATTTCGGCGCGCCGGTGCAGGTCGTGGTGGCCCGCCTCGGCGACGGCGACGGCGGGATACTTGCGCTGGATCTCGGCGATGATCGGCCGGACCACCGACCGCTTCTGCTTCAGCGAACGGACGTCGCCGAGCAGGATGTCAAGAGTAAGAGCACCGATGAACATGGGTTGTCACCACGTCACGGACGACCGGCCGCCGCCCCCGCGCATGGCGGGGGCGGCGGGACGGCGCGTCAGACGCGCGGCTTCTCCTGCATCTCGAACGTCTCGATGACGTCCTCGACCCTGATGTCGCTGTAGCCGATACCGATACCGCACTCGAAGCCCTCGCGGACCTCGGTCGCGTCGTCCTTGAAGCGGCGCAGCGACGAGACGGTGAGGTTGTCGGCCACCACGACGCCGTCGCGGATGAGCCGGGCCTTGCTGTTGCGGGTGATCACGCCCGAGCGGACGATCGAACCGGCGACGTTGCCGATCCGCGGGACCTTGAAGACCTCGCGAATCTCGGCGGTTCCGGTCCTGACCTCCTCGAACTCCGGCTTAAGCATGCCCTTGAGGGCCGCCTCGATCTCCTCGATCGCCTGGTAGATGACCGAGTAGTACCGGATGTCGACGCCCTCGCGCTCGGCCAGGTCGCGCGCCCGCACCTCGGGCCGCACGTTGAAGCCGATGATGACGGCGTTGTCGTCGCCCATCGCCAGGTTGACGTCGTGCTCGGTGATGGCGCCGACCGCACGGTGGAGCACCCGCAGGCGCACCTCGTCGCCGACGTCGATCTTGAGCAGCGCGTCCTCCAGGGCCTCGACGGAACCGGAGACGTCACCCTTGATGATGAGCTTGAGCTCGTCGACCTGGCCCTTCTCGAGGTCCTTGAACAGCTCCTCGAGGGTGCGCCGGCGGCCGGACTTGGCCATGTCGGCGATCCGCTGCCTGGCCGCCCGCTGCTGAGCGATCTGGCGGGCCATGCGGTCGTCGGTGACGACGATGAAGTTGTCACCGGCGCGCGGGACGGCCGTCAGACCGAGGACCAGGACCGGACGCGACGGGTCGGCCTCCTCGACCGTCTCGCCGTTGTCGTCCAGCATCGCGCGGACGCGGCCGAACGCCTCGCCACAGACGATCGAGTCGCCCACCCGCAGCGTGCCGCGCTGCACGAGCACGGTCGCCACCGGGCCGCGGCCCTTGTCGAGGTGCGCCTCGATCGCGAGGCCCTGGGCGTCCATTTCCGGGTTGGCCCGCAGGTCGAGCTCGGCGTCCGCGGTCAGCAGGATGGCCTCGAGCAGGTTGTCGATGCCGACGCCCTGCTTGGCGGAGATGTCCACGAACAGGGTGGAGCCACCGAACTCCTCGGCCACCAGGCCGTACTCGGTGAGCTGGGCCCGCACCTTGGTCGGGTCCGCGCCCTCCTTGTCGATCTTGTTGACCGCCACCACGACCGGGACGTTCGCCGCCTGGGCGTGGTTCAGCGCCTCGATCGTCTGCGGCTTCACACCGTCGTCGGCCGCGACCACCAGCACCGCGATGTCGGTGGCCTGCGCACCACGGGCACGCATGGCGGTGAACGCCTCGTGACCCGGGGTGTCGATGAAGGTGATCTTCCGCTGCTCGCCCTCGTGCGTCGTCGCCACCTGGTAGGCGCCGATGTGCTGGGTGATGCCGCCGGCCTCGCGGGCCACCACGTTGGTGTGGCGGATCGCGTCGAGCAGCTTCGTCTTACCGTGGTCGACGTGACCCATGACGGTCACGACCGGCGGACGCGGCGCGAGGTCGGCCTCGTCGCCCTCGTCCTCACCGAACTCGATCTTGAAGGACTCGAGGAGCTCGCGGTCCTCCTCCTCCGGGCTGACGACCTGGACGTCGTAGTCCAGCTCGGCGCCGAGGAGCTGCAGCGTCTCCTCATTGACCGACTGGGTCGCCGTCACCATCTCGCCGAGGTGCAGCATGATCTGCACGAGCGAGGCGGGGTTGGCGCCGATCCGGTCGGCGAAGTCCGACAGGGACGCGCCACGCGGGAGGCGGATGGTCTGGCCGCCGCCGCGCGGAACCTGCACGCCGCCGATCGCCGGGGCCTGCATGTTGTCGAACTCCTGGCGCCTCTGGCGCTTGGACTTGCGGCCACGGGTCGGACGGCCGCCCGGACGCCCGAACGCGCCCGCCGTGCCGCCACCGCGGCCACGGCCGCCGCCGCCACCCGGACGGCCGGCGAAACCGCCGCCACCACCGCCAGGACCGCCGCCGGGACCACCGGGGCGACCGGCACCCGTGGCGCCGCCGGGACGCGGACCGCCGAAGCCCCCACCGGGACGACCGCCGCCGCCACCCGGACGGCCACCGCCACCGGGACCACCGGGGCGACCGCCGCCGCCGGGACGCGGGCCACCGCCGCCCGGCGCGGCCGGACGGCCCTGCGGCATCATCATCGGGTTCGGACGCGGACCACCGGGACGCGGACCACCGGCACCGGGGCCGGGGCGAGGACCGCCCATGCCCGGCCCGGGACGCGGACCCGCGGGTCCGGGACGCGGGCCGCCGGCGCCCGGAGCGCCGGAACGCGCGCCCGGCGGACGCGGCATGCCGCCGTCGCGCGCGCCGTCACGACGCGGCTCGCGGGGGGCGCCGTCGCCACGCTCGGGACGGTCCCCGCGGTCGGGACGACCGCCGTCACGGCCGCCTGGCCGCGCGGGGCGCTGGCCCATGCCGCTTGCGGTCGAGGAGAACGGGTTGTTGCCCGGACGCGGGCCGCGCGGACCCGGCTTGGGCGCGCCGGGGCGCGGAGCGCCACCGGTGGGCGCGCCGGGACCGGCGGGTGCGCCACCCGGGCGCGGGGCCGGGGCCGGCCTGGGGCCCGGCTTGGGCGCACCGGCGCCGGGGACACCCGGCCTCGGGCCGGCGGCCGCGGGACGCGGGGCCTCCGGACGAGGCGCCTGCGGACGGGCGGCCTCGGGGCGCGCCGCGTCCGGCTGTGACACCGGCGGGTGAGGCATCGGAACCGGACGCGGAGCGGGCCGCGGACCGGGCTTCGGGCCCGGCTTGACCACCGCGCCGGTGGACTGGGAAACGGGCGCCTGTGGGGCGCCCCCGTTGGCCTGGCTCTCTGCCGGCCTCGGCGCAGGCTTCGGCTGCGCCGGACGGGCGGGCTTGCCCCCGCCCTTGGAGGCGTCACCCTTGAACGCCTCGGTCAGTTTGCGGACGACCGGCGCCTCGATTGTCGAGGACGCCGACCTCACGAACTCGCCCATTTCGGTGAGCTTGGCCATGACGACCTTGCTCTCGACCCCGAACTCCTTGGCGAGCTCGTATACCCGGACCTTCGCCACTGCACTCCCTAACTCGGCCCGGGAGGCTCGCAGTGCCGCCGGACCGTCGCTACCTGAACGTACTCATCGCCGCGTGCTCATCAGGCGCTCATAGCAATCTGACTCCGCCCATCAACTCGGCGTCCTACATGACAATTTCGTGCCCTGGCTCCCGGAGCCGATACCGAGGGCCAGCGGTAACCATTCACCCGGACCGCCCCGGCGTCAACCCCTCCAAGTGAGCTTGCAAGAGCGACGTGTCAAGCGATCCCTCCGCGCGGAACGCGCGTGGGAACGCCCGGCGACGCTCTGCGAGCTCCAGACAGCGCGGGGACGGGTGCAGCGAGGCACCGCGTCCCGGGAGCCGTCCTCGCGTGTCGGGGACGATCACGCCCTCGACCACGACCAGGCGGAGCAACTCGGACTTTACCGTGCGAACCCGGCAGCCCACACACGTTCTCAGTGGGGCTGCCTGGTAACCATATTCCAGCTTACCTTGCCGACGCATCAGCGGGATCAGCAGGTGCCTGCTCGGTGTCCGGCCGGATGTCGATCCGCCAGCCCGTCAGACGGTTGGCGAGGCGGGCGTTCTGGCCCTCCTTGCCGATCGCCAGGGACAACTGGTAGTCGGGCACGATCACCCGCGCGGTGCGGTTGTCGGCGTCGACCACCTCGACACGGGAAACACGCGCGGGCGACAGGGCATTCCCGACGAACTCGGCCGGATCCTCCGACCAGTCGATGATGTCGATCTTCTCGCCGTGCAGCTCCGTCATGACGTTGCGCACGCGCGAGCCCATCGGGCCGATGCAGGCGCCCTTGGCGTTGACGCCGGGCTTGCGCGACCTCACCGCGATCTTGGTGCGGTGACCGGCCTCGCGGGCGATGGCCGCGATCTCCACCGTGCCGTCGGCGATCTCCGGCACCTCCAGCGCGAAGAGCTTCTTCACGAGGTTGGGGTGCGTGCGCGAGAGGGTGACAGACGGCCCCTTGGGCCCCTTCTTCACCTGCACCACGTAGCAGCGGATGCGCTCGCCGTGCGCGTACTCCTCGCCCGGGACCTGCTCGTTGTGCGGCAGGATCGCCTCGATCTTGCCGAGGTCGACCAGCACCACCCGCGGGTCCTTGCCCTGCTGGATGACGCCCGCGACCAGCTCGCCCTCGCGGCTGGCGAACTCGCCGAAGTTGACCTCGTCCTCGGCGTCGCGCAGCTGCTGGAGGATCACCTGCTTGGCCGTGGTGGCGGCGATCCGGCTGAAGTTGGACGGGGTGTCGTCGTACTCCCGCACGACCTCGCCGTTCTCGTCCAGCTCGGCGGCCCAGATGATCACATGGCCCGTGTCGCGGTCCAGCTCGGCCCGCGCCTTCTGCGCCGCGCCCTCCGTGCGGAAGTACGCGATGAGCAACGCGTCCTCGATCGCCTTGACGACCAGGTCGAAGGAGATGTCCTTCTCCCGCTCCAGGCTGCGCAGGACGCTCATGTCAATGTCCACAAGGCTCCCCCCTAGCCCTCGTCGTCGGCGTCGTCGATGTCTTCGTCGACATCGAGGTCCTCATCAAGTTCGTCGTCGAGCCCGGCCTCGCGCCGGTTGAACTCGACCTGCACCCGGCCGCGCACCAGCTCGCCGTACGCGATGCGGCGCGCACCGTCCAGCTCCACGCCGGTCTCGTCGGCCTCGGTCACGCGGCCCTCCGCGGCGGTGCCGTCACGCAGCTCCGCCTTCACCAGCCGCCCGCGCGCCCGGCGCCAGTGGCGCGGCTCGGTGAGCGGCCTGTCGACTCCGGGAGAGGTGACCTCGAGGACGTACGGGCTGCCGCCGAGGACGTCCACCTCGTCCAGCCGCTTGGAGACGGACTGGCTCACGTCGGCCACGTCGTCCAGGCTCACGCCGCCGTCCCGGTCCACCACGACGCGCACCAGTCGCCGGCGACCCGCCGGTGTGACCGTGACGTCCTCCAGGTCGAACCCCTCGGCGGCGACCACCGGGCCGAGCAGCTCAACCAGGCGGCCGCGTCGAGCGTCGCTGCCCATGCCGACCTCCCAATGACCGTGTGGCTGTGACCGTGTGCCTAGCCCGATGTGCCAACAGCCTATCGACACCGGGAGGTGGAAACAGCGCCACACCCGAGCGGCGATCCGACACGTGCACGATCATCAGGGTCACGGGCGATGACCAGTGGGCGGCGCGCCGTACGATGCTGTGTCGTGAGACACAGCGGCGGGGCACAAGTGACGAGACGCGCGTTGCTGGGCTCCGCCGCCGCGGCCGGTCTGGCCGCGGCCGGCTGCTCCTCGGCCCCGCGGAAACCCGCCGCGCCGGCCCCTCCGGATCCGCAGACCGTGCTGCTCACCTCGCTGATCGCGGGCAAGGAACAGCTGCTGTCGCTCTACGGGCGCGCGGCCTCCGCCCTGCCCGGCCGGGCCGCCGCGCTTGAGCCGTTCCGCCAGCGTCACGCGGCCCATCTGCAGGCCCTGCGCGCGCTCCTGCCCGCCGGGAGCGGCACGGGAACGTTCCCCGCGAGCCCCACGCCGTCGGCCTCCGCGTCCCCATCGGGGAGCCCGGTCTCGGTCGGGGCGCTCAGGGACGCCGAGCGGCGCGCGGCGTCGGCGCGGCCGGCGCAGATGGCCACGGCCTCCCCCGCGCTCTCCCAGCTCCTGGCGAGCATCGGCGCGTGCGAGGCCGTCCACGTCGTCGCCCTGGGGAGGGTGCGTGACTGAGAGCGCGACCGAGCCCGCCCGGGCGCCGGTCGGCGACGCGCTCGGCCGGGCCCTGTCCGCCGAGCACGCCGCCGTGTACGCGTACGGAGTGATCGGCGGGAAGACGAGCGGCGCGCTGCTCAGGCGCGCCACCACGGGGTTCGACGCCCACCGGGCGCGGCGCGACCAGCTACGCGCGCTCATCACCCAGCGGGGCGGCACGCCCGCCGAGCCCGGCCCCACCTACCGCCTGCCCTTCGAGGTGCGCGGACCGGCCGACGCGGTGCGCCTTGCCGTGCTCGTGGAGCAGCGGATGACCACCGCCTACCTGGAGCTCGCCGCCGACCGCGACCCGGCGCTGCGGCGGATCGCCGCGCTGGCCGCGCAGGAGTGCGCGACCCGGGCGTACGGCTGGCAGCCGAAGATCGGTGACCCGTTCCCGGGTATGGGCCGGGACGGCGCCGATTTCGACGTTCCCACGCCGGAGGCCGAGTCTTCGTCTGCGGCCTCCTCCGGACCGGCCGGGTCCGCGGGGACGTCCGGTTCTGAGGAGGCCCAGCCGGAGCCGTCCGCGCCGGACGGCCAGTAGCCGGCCCACGGCACGGCACGGCCCTGTGCGGCTCCTGCGAAAGGCGGCGCCGCCGCCCCCTGTGAGCACGAGGGACGGCGGCGCAGGATGTTCGGCGATCAGGACCGGCAGGCGGCCAGCACCCGCTCGACGGCCTCGTCCAGCGGGATCTCCTCCTTGGTCCCGGTGGCCCGGTCGCGCAGCTCGACCACGCCGTTGGCCAGGCCCCGGCCGACGATCAGCACGGTGGGCAGGCCGAGCAGCTCGGAGTCCTTGAACTTGACGCCGGGCGACACACCGGGGCGGTCGTCCACGAGCACGCGCAGCCCCCGCGCCTCGAGGGTCTCGGCGAGCGTGCTGGCGACCTCGATCTGGTTCTCCTTGCCGGTGCCGACGATGTGCACGTCGGCGGGCGCCACCTCCCTGGGCCACACCAGGCCCAGCTCGTCGTGGCGCTGCTCGGCGAGCACGGCCACGGCCCGGGACACGCCGACGCCGTACGAGCCCATGGTGATGCGGATGGGCTTGCCGTCGGGCCCGAGCGCGTCGAGCTGGGCGGCGTCGGCGTACTTGCGGCCGAGCTGGAAGATGTGGCCGATCTCGATGCCCCGGTCGATCGACAGCGGGTGCGCGCAGCGGGGACAGGCGTCGCCCGCCCGCACCTCGGCGGCCTCGATCGTGCCGTCGGGCTGGAAGTCGCGGCCCACGACGACGTGCGCGGCGTGCTTGCCCGGCTCGTTGGCGCCCGTCACCCAGGCCGAGCCCTCGACCACGCGCGGGTCGACCAGGTAGGTGATCCCCAGGTCCCTGAGCACCTGCGGGCCGATGTAGCCGCGCACCAGCCCGGGGTGGCGGGCGAAGTCCTCGGCCTCGAAGATCTCCGGCACGCCGGGCGAGAGCGCCGCCTCCAGGCGCTTGAAGTCGACCTCGCGGTCGCCGGGCACGCCGACGATCACCGTCTTGACCTCGTCGGAGCCCGGCGTGCGGACCTTGACGACGAGGTTCTTCAGCGTGTCGGCGGCGGTGATGCCGAGACCGTGGTGCTCGTTGACGTACGAGACGAGCGACTCGATCGTCGGGGTGTCGGGCGTGTCGAGCACCTTCATGGGCGGCTGGGTGGCGGTGACGGCGGGCGGCGCGGGCGTGACGACGGCCTCGGCGTTGGCCGCGTATCCGCAGTTGTGACAGGCCACGAAGGTGTCCTCACCGGTCGAGCAGGGGGCGAGGAACTCCTCGGAGGCCGACCCGCCCATCGCGCCCGACATCGCGAAGCAGATCCGGTAGTCGATGCCGAGACGCTCGAAGATCCGGATGTACGCCTCGCGGTGCATCTCGTAGGACCGCTTCAGGCCGTCGTCGTCGAGGTCGAAGGAGTAGGAGTCCTTCATGACGAACTCGCGGCCCCGCAGGATGCCCGCCCGGGGCCGGGCCTCGTCGCGGTACTTGGTCTGGATCTGGTACAGCGTGACGGGGTAGTCCTTGTAGGAGGAGTACTCTCCCTTCACCATGTCGGTGAACATCTCCTCGTGGGTCGGCCCGAGGAGGTAGTCGGCGCCCTTGCGGTCCTTCAGCCGGAACAGCGTGTCGCCGTACTCGGTCCAGCGGCCCGTGGGCTCGTAGAAGTCCCGGGGCAGCAGCGCGGGGAACAGCACCTCCTGCGCGCCCATCCGGTCCATCTCCTCGCGCACCACCCGCGCGACGTTCTCCAGCACGATCTTGCCGAGCGGCAGCCAGGAATAGATGCCCGGCGCGACGCGGCGGATGTAGCCGGCGCGGACGAGCAGCTTGTGGCTCGGCACTTCCGCGTCCGCCGGATCCTCACGCAGGGTGCGCAGGAACAGGGTCGACATACGCAGCAGCACGGCTACTCCTTGCTCGTGAGAGGTCTCGTCCGCGGCGCCTCCTCGGGATGCCCGCGATGCGGATCTCCTCGCGGACCCTCGGAGACGACCTGAGAGACGAGACGAAGACGATGTGCTCCCAAGGCTATCGACTCCGGGGGCCCCACCGCCTCACGTAAACGACGGGCGGGTCGATATCAGTCGCCGATATCAGCCGCCGAGCAGTTCCTCCCAGTGCTGACGGGACCGCCCGCCCGTGCCGACGGGCCCGGCCGGGCCGTCCAGCGCGGCCGACAGCCGCCACAGGCCTGGCCTGGTCCGCAGCCGCTCCATGCCGAACGGGTCGATGGCCCGCAGCACGAAGGTGACGCCCATCACGTTCAGCATCGCCGTCGACGTGGTCGCCGGGCCCGCGGGCGCCGCCCGCACGGCGTCCGGGCCCGGCTGGCCGATCCGTTCCAGGAGCAGCGCCGCCACCTCGGCGGCGTACGGGCCGTCGCGCCACTCGATGTGCCAGGAGCGGTCGGTGCCTCGCCACCACGTGAGGTCGCGGCACGCCTCCAATGTCTCTGCCTCGCCGGACAAGGCGGCCATGACCCGCCCCAGCGCCTCGTACCTGAGCCCGTCCGGCCCGGAGCCGTGCGGCGGTGGCGCGTCGCCGTCCTCTTGACCGTTCTGCGGGCCGTACACCGTGGCCGGTGAGGCCCCGGGCTCGTCCCGCCCCCCGCGGAGTCCCCTCATGTCAGGGAGGGTGCCACCGCCCGGCCTTCTCGTCCGCGGGTTTCCCCGTCTTTTAGCCCCACTGCCCACGGGCATCACTTTGATCGTGGCCGCCTGGTCGCCGCAACCCCGCGAACCATCACAACACGGATGACAATCCGGTCCCACGGCACGGCGTTCCCCTGGCAGGGCGACCGGCGGTGATAAAGAATCATTGATAGGGAGCGCCCGCCGCTGCTGGAGGCCATGGTGACACTGCGCGTCGCGATCGTCGGGTCGGGCCCGGCCGGGATCTACACGGCCGAGGCGCTGGTCAAGCAGTCGCACGATCCCGTCGAGGTGGACGTCCTCGAACGCCTGCCGACGCCGTACGGGCTCGTCCGGTATGGCGTGGCCCCCGACCACACGTCGATCAAGTCGATCGCCGGCTACCTGCGGAGGGTGCTGGAGACCCCGGGAGTGCGCTTCCTGGGCGGCGTCGAGCTGGGCGCGGACCTCTCGGCGGACGACCTCCTGTCCTGCTACGACGCCGTCGTCTACTGCACCGGGGCGATGGTCGACAGGCACCTCGGCGTCCCGGGCGAGGACCTGCCGGGCAGCGTCGCGGCGACCGACTTCGTCAACTGGTACTGCGGCCACCCCGACGTCCCGCCGGACACGTTCTCCCTCGACGCGGAGGAGGTCGTCGTCATCGGCGTCGGCAACGTCGCCGTGGACGTGGTGCGGATCATGGCCAAGACGGCCGACGAGCTGCGCGGCACCGACGTGCCCGAGGAGGTGCTCGACCGGCTGGCCGCCTCGCGGGTCAAGCGCATCCACATGGTCGGCAGGCGCGGCCCCGAGCACGCGAAGTTCACTTTGAAGGAGCTGCGCGAGCTCGGCGAGCTGCTGAACGCCGACGTCCTCACCTTCCCCGACGAGATCGCGGTCGCCGACCTGACCACGCTGTCGCGCCAGGTCAGGGGCAACGTGGACGTGCTTCGGTCGTGGTCGGAGCGCAAGCCTGCCGACCGGCCGCGCCGCCTGGAGGTGCGCTTCTGGCTGCGCCCCGTGGAGATCCTCGGCGTGTCCCGGGTCGAGGGCGTACGGCTGGAGCGGACGCGGCTGGAGAACGGGCGGGTCGTCGGGACGGGGGACTTCGAGACGATCCCGGCGGACATGGTGATGCGCTCGGTGGGATATCAGAGCGTGGCGCTGCCGGGGGTGCCGTTCGACCCGGAGTCGATGACGGTGCCGAACACCGCAGGCAAGGTGACGGACCGGCAGTACGTCGCGGGCTGGCTCAAGAGGGGGCCGACGGGCGTGATCGGGACCAACAAGTCCGACGCCGCGGAGACCGTGCGCACGCTGCTCGCCGAAGCGGTGCCGGGGACCGCGACCGCCCGGCTGGACGACCTGCTCGCCGCGCGCGGGCTGAGCCCGGTGACGTACGAGGACTGGCTCGCGATCGAGGCCGCGGAGGCCGCGCTGGCCGGCAGTCTGCGGCGGGGCGAGCGGGTGAAGCTGGTGGGCAGGGACGCGATGCTGGGCGCGTGCGGCCGGCTGGCCCGGCCGGGGGGCGCGTCCTGACGGGTGTCCCGGTCAGGACCAGTGGGCCGGCCGGTGGTAGCGCGCGCCGTCGCGGCCGGGCACGAGTTCGGGCAGCTGCGACTGCCGGATGAGCGCCTCGCCGAGGGGGAACCAGGCGTCGCTCGCGAGGCGCAGGCCGTCCGAGCGCCTGCCGGGCGGGAAGACGGAGACGACCCGGGTCTTGCCGCCGCGCCGGGCGTCCACCTGGCGCACCGCCTCGATGGCCGCGCACAGGTCGGAGTCCGCCGACAGCAGCAGCACCATGTCCACCAGGTCGAGCGCCACGTCGCCGACCAGGGCGGCGGCCAGGGCGACGTCGGACTGCTTTTCCTCGTAGGTCCGCCAGGAGACGTCGCAGGCCCGGCAGGAGGCCCGCTGCTCCTGGAAACGCCCGAGCACCACCTCGACCCCCAGGCTCTCCAGGGCCGCCTGGTAGGTCTGCTGGCGGGCGAGGGCCCGAGCGTCGCCCCGGATGGGGGCGGTGAAGTAGCGGACGGCGGTCAGCGTCTGCCCGGTCCTCAGCAGCCGAAGGGCCAGCGCCCGTAGATCGAGCCAGAGGTAGCGGCGTCCCCGCAGGGAGCGCAGTCCGTAGTAGAGGTTGAACCCGTCGACGTAGACCCCGACACGCACGACTTGGGGAACGAGGTTGTCGCGCACCGCCATCATCTCCTAACATGGAGTCACCGCGCCCGCGGCTACGTCCCCGGGCTCTACGGCCCCCGACAGGGGGCCGTTTCTTTATCTCCACCGATTCGCTCACCTGTTCGATCGGCTGTTCGAGGAAAAGGGTAGCCAACGCTGCGTTGTCATGCAGCGACGTTGCGTGATTACCCTCGCCGTGGCGGGACTCTGCGAGGATCGTCCCCATGGAGACGACGCTGACCGGCGTGGACGGGCTGCTCGACGGCTTCGCCGGCACCCATGAAGAGCAGCTCGCCCGGTTTCCCGAGCGGGAACCCGTGTGGCAGCCGGTGCACACGGTGTACGTGCCCGCGGACCGGGTGACGGCGGAGATCGTCCAGCAGTGGCGCCACGCCGCCACCGACCTCCTCCACCGGCTCCTGTTCACTCCCGCCGAGCTGGCCGCGCTGTTCGAGCTCGACCCCGAGCTGGCCCAGCCCGTGCACGACCGCGTACGCAGGAAGCTGCACGCCGAGCCGATCGAGGACCTGCGGATCGACTTCGAGGACGGGTACGGCCGGCGCTCCCCGGAGGAGGAGGACCGGCACACCGAGTCGGCGGCGGCGGCCGTGGCCGCGATGCACGAGGCGGACACACTGCCCCGCAGGTGGGGGCTGCGGGTGAAGTCGTTCGCCGACGGCGACCCCCTGCGCTCGGTGCGCACGCTCGACGGGTTCCTGACGGGGGTCGTGCGGCGGGCCGGCCGGCTCCCCGACGGGTTCACGGTGACGTTCCCCAAGGTCCTGATGGAGGACTACCTGCGGCAGTTCGCCGGCTGCCTGGAGGCGCTGGAGCGGGCGTTGCGCCTGCCCTCCGGCATCCTGCGCTTCGAGATGCAGGTGGAGGCCCCGCAGACCGTGCTCATGCTCCAGCGGTCGGCCGGCCTGGTGCCCTCGCTGGGCGGCCGGCTGGCGGCCGCCCACTTCGGGGTGTTCGACTACACGGCCGCGCTCGGGCTGCCGCCGGACGAGCAGCGGCTCGACCACCCGGCCTGCGACCACGCGCGGCACGTCATGCAGACGGCGCTGTCGGGGACGGGGGTGGAGCTGTCGGACGGCTCGCTGGCCGCGGCGCCGGCCTCGGACGCGGCGGCCGACGTGCACGCCCTGCTGCGCAGGCACTCGGCGCTGGTGTCGCACTCGCTGGCGCACGGCTTCTACCAGGGCTGGGACATGCATCCCTCGCACCTCGTCAGCCGCTTCACGACCGTGTACGCGTTCCACCTCGCCTGCTACGAGAAGTATGCCGACCGGGTGCGCGCCTGGCAGGAACGGCGCGAGGCCGCGGGGGGCGTGCTGGACGAGCCCGCGACGATCAAAACCCTGGTCGCCGCGCTGGCCCGGGCCGACCGCACCCTCTGCTGAGATTTGCCATGTCGGCAAGGTTTCTTGCCGCTCTCGCCGCCTGTGCCGCACTGTTCGACAGCAGACATCTGAAGCAGCCGTCGGCACAGGAGGCACGGGGTGGACGAGAAGAAGTACGACGTGGTCGTGGTGGGCGGCGGCCCCGCGGGGCTCAGCGGCGCCCTGGCGCTGGCGCGGGCGCGGCGGTCGGTGCTGGTGGTGGACGCAGGAGAGCCGCGCAACGCACCGGCTGCGCACATGCACAACTACCTCGGCCGGGACGGCACGCCGCCCGCCGAGCTGCGGGCGGCCGGGCGCGAGGAAGTCATCGGGTACGGCGGCGAGATCGTCGCCGGGCGAGCCGAGACCGCGACGCGGGAGGGCGACGACTTCCTCGTGACGCTGGACGACGGGCGCGCCGTCCGGGCCCGCCGGCTGCTGGTGACGACCGGGGCCGTGGACGAGCTGCCCGACGTGCCGGGGCTGGCGGAGCGGTGGGGCCGCGACGTCCTGCACTGCCCGTACTGTCACGGTTGGGAGGTCCGCGACCGGCGCATCGGCGTGCTGGCCACCGGGCCGCTCGCCGTCGAGCAGGCCCTGCTGTGGCGGCAGTGGAGCCAGGACGTGGTGTTCCTGGCCCACCACTGCCCCACGCCGTCCGAGGAGGAGGCCGAGCGGCTCGCCGCGCGCCGGATCCCCGTCGCCGACGGTCCGGTCACGGGGATCGAGGTGACCGGCGACGCGCTCACCGGAGTGCGGCTGGCCTCCGGCGAGGTCGTCGCGCTCGACGCGCTCGTCGTCGCCGCGCCGCTCACCGCCCGGTCCGGGGTGCTGGAATCGCTCGGGCTCAAGCCGGTCGAGGTGGAGCTCGGCGGTCACGTGGCAGGCACCCGGATCGCGGCGGAGCCGACCGGGGCGACCGCCGTGCCCGGTGTCTGGGTGGCGGGGAACGTGACGGACGTACGCGCCGTGGTGATCGCGTCCGCCGCGGCGGGCCTGGCCGCGGGGGCGGCGATCAACATGGATCTCATCGCCGAGGAGACCCGGGAGGCCGTCGACGCCTACCGGCATGAGGTGCGCACGTTGTTCGAGGAGGCGGCCTGGGAGGAGCGCTACCGCTCCCGGCCGGCGATCTGGAGCGGCCGTCCGAACCCGCAGCTCGTCGCCGAGGCCGCGGAGCTGCCCCCGGGCCGGGCCCTCGACGTCGGCAGCGGCGAGGGGGCCGACGCCGTCTGGCTCGCCGCGCGGGGCTGGCGGGTGACGGGAGTCGACATCTCGGCCACGGCGCTGGAGCGGGCCGCCGCCCACGCCGCCGAGGCGGGCGCGGACGTCGCGGACCGCACCGAGTGGGTGCGCGCGGACCTGCGCGACCACGCCTTCCCCGAGGGCACGTACGACCTGGTGTCCGCGCAGTACATGCACCTGCCGGGCGAGGCCAGGCGGACGCTGTTCGCCCGGCTGGCCGCCGCGGTGGCCCCGGGCGGCACCCTGCTGATCGTCGGGCACCATCCGTCCGATCTGCTCACCAAGGCACGGCGGATGCACTTCCCGCAGATGATGTTCACCGCCGAGGAGGTCGCGGCGTCGCTCGATCCGGCCGATTGGGAGGTCGCGGCGGCCGAGGCCCGGCCGCGCACGGCGGTGGACCCGGAGGGAGGCGAGGTCACGATCCGCGACGCCGTCCTGGTCGCCCGCCGCCGCGCCTGAGTCTCAGCGGCCGGGCGGTCACAATCGGTCGACGATGCGGCGCCAGCGCCTGACCCGGTCGGGGTCCACCGGCTCCCGCCACGAGCCCCGCACGGCGGTGCCCACGTGGAAGGCGCGGACGCCGTAGTCGAGCAGCACCGGGACGTGCTCCTCGCGCAGGCCGCCGCCGGCGAGCACGAGCGAGGCGTCTCCCGCCTCGGCCCGCGCGCGTAACACGCCGAGGCCGCTGCCGACGCCCTCGGGCGAGCCGGACGTGAGGACGGTCGCCAGGTTCGGCAGCAGCCGTACGGCACGCCAGGCGGCCCGCACGTCGGCGGCGTGGTCCACGGCGCGGTGGAAGGTCCAGGGCAGCGGCGAGACCGCGTGGATCAGCGCGTCCGTCGCCTCCCTGTCGACCGACCCGTCCTCGGAAAGGAAGCCGAAGACGAAGCCCGCCGCGCCGGCCTCGGCGAGTTCCTTGACGTGGCCGCGCAGCCGGTCGAGCTCCTCCGAAGTCACGGTGAACCCGGCGTTGCAGCGGAGCATGACCATCTGCGGCAGCCCGCACTCGCGCGCGATCGCCGCGACGAGGTCCGCCGAGGGGGTGAGCCCGCCCGAGTCCATGTCGGACACGATCTCCAGGCGGTCCGCTCCGCCCTCCTCGGCGGCCACGGCGTCACGCAGGTCGAGCGCGATCACTTCAAGGAGGGATCCCGTCATGAAGTGAACAGTATCCGGTCCCTTTGCGGCGCCTCACGGCATCCGCCCTGTTCAGCACTCGATCAACTCGTTGTGCGCAGTGATGTCAAGAACCCTCCAGGCTTGCGCCGCATGTCCCGAGCGCTGGGCCGGCACCGCCGGCGTGCGGCGATAGGACGACGCGGCCGGGATCGCGGCGGAGGCGTCCCGCTCGAACAGCGCGCCGGAGGCGCGGTGCGGCAGGTCGACGGTGCGGACGTGCCGGAAGCCCGCCTTCCGGTAGTACGACTGCAGGCGGGCGTTGTCCTTGGCGCAGTCCAGCCGCAGGTACGGCCGGTCGTGAGCGGCGGCCCGCAGGGCGGCCCAGTCGAGCAGCGTCTCCCCCAGGCCCTGGCCCGAGTAGCTCCTGCTCACGGCGAGCTTGTGGACGTAGAGCGCTGCGCCGGGACGGTCGGCGGGGGTCCAGAACTCCGGGTCGGCATGGCCGTCCACGGCGATCGTGGCGGCCGGCACGCGTCCGGCGGCTTCGCCGGCGTCCAGAAGGTACATGACGCCCTCGGCGATCAGCGGTTCGATGCGCTCGGCCGGAAAGCCCCCGGCGGGCCACTGCCGTACGCCGAGGCCGTTCAGCCACCCGGCGGTGCGCGCCAGCAGGGCGAGGACCCCCTGCAGGTCGGCCGGGGTGGCGCGACGCAGCGTGAGTTCCGTAACAAGATCCAGGGTGTTCGCAGGCATGCCTGATTCCTTTCGTGCCGACGGCGGCGAATTGATCACTGAGAGTGACGGCGGGATGCCGTACAGCGTCCGTCCGGAGACGGCGGCCCTCGCTAGGGCGCGCGGGTGCGGCGTGGTCCCCTGCCGGGGTCAGGACGGGAATCGCGGAAACGGCCCTCCGGAGGAGGGCCCGGCGGCCGGGGACGCCCGCTCAGGCGAGGGGGCGTCCGGGCCTCGTCAATGACGTTCCAGCTCGTATCGGATCAGATGCTTGTCTGCGGGCAGCACGGACACGGCGACGCGGACGGGCGTGTCGTCGGCGTCGTAGCCGACCCTGGTGTGAACGACGACCGGAGTGCCGGGCTCCAGCTGGAGCCGTGACGACTCGTCAGAGGTCGGCATGCGGGCCGACAGGTCGTCGATCACGCGAACCTGGAGATGACCCAGCTCCTCCAGCACCCGGTTGGCCCCGCGCGTGATGTCGCCGGGCCGGGCGATCTCGGAGTCCCCCACGATCTCCAGGGGGAAGTACGAGTCCAGCGTGTTGTAGGGCTGGCCGTCCACGAAGCGCAGCCGGCGGCGCACGACGGCCAGCGCGCCGTCGGCGAGGGCGAGGCGGGTGGCCACGTCCTCGGGCGGCTCGACGATCGAGACCTCGATCCTCTGGTCCGCCGTACGGCCCTCGGAGCGGACCGCGTGGACGAACGTGTCGAACCGCGGCCCCTCCTGGTCATGCGGGAGGAACTCGTCCTGGGGGCGCATGAGGAGGGGGCGGCGCTCGCGTACGAACGTTCCACGCCGGCGCATCCGCAGGATGAGACCCTCGTTCTCCAGCTCGCCCAGGGCCAGCCGCACGGTGTTTCGGCTGACGCCGTGCGCCTCCATGAGGTCGGCCTCGGTCGGGATTTGGTCGCCCGGCGCGAGTTCGCCCGCATAGATGGCCCTGCGTACCTCAGCGGCCACCTGCTGGTAGAGCGACGATCGTGCCATCTTTCCTCAATCCACCCTTTTGTTCCAACAAATCTAGAGGATCTCGGTCTACCGGGAAACAACCCCTTGACCTGAGCCCACCCGGCCGCGCATTATCCAAACGTTGGTACAAATCCATCCAATGGAGGTGGGCCCGTGAGGGCGGTCGGTGCGGTAACGCCGAACTCGCCCTGGCGCGAGCCCCCAACGCAGACCTACAGAGCCCAGACCTATCAGAGCGACGGGAACGACATGTCAGAGCTGTCGGTATCCACCGACATGACCGCCTTGTGCGGGAACGGCGTGACATGCCCGAGCACGCGGTACCACCGCACGCCGGAGCGGCCGGTCGAGGACGGCCGTTCCCCCTGGACTCCGTGCGATTGAACGAGATCTCGACCCCAACCCTCGCCGGGGTCGAGGTCTCGCGCCGGGGCGGAGCGGGGGGGGGGGGGGGGGCCCCCCCCCCCCCCCCCCCCCCCGCCACCGTTAGGTCGTGTCCCTACCGCCGGGAATGCATCGCCTCCGGCCCTCCTTGAGTTTCTTGGGGAGGCGCGACCGAGGAGGCACCTGCGCGATGAGCACTCCTGTGTCCAGGAGGGTCGGCCATGACGGCGCCAGGAGGATTCCGGCCGTCAATCCCCAGCACTTCAGGAACGTCCTCGGCAGGTACGCCACCGGCGTCGTGGCCGTCACCGCGATCGACCCGGAGAGCGGGGAGCCGTGCGGCCTGGCCGTCAACTCCTTCACGTCCGTGAGCCTCGATCCGCCGCTGGTCTCGTTCTGCGTCTCGCGGACCAGCACGAGCTGGCCGCGCCTCAAGGCCGCGACGACCCTGTGCGTCAACGTGCTCGCCGACCACCAGGGGCAGGTGTGCGAGCGGCTCGCCGCGAAGGGCGGGGACAAGTTCTCCGGCCTGTCGTGGGCCCTGTCCCCCGGCGGCGCGCCCGTGCTGGACGGCGCGCTCGCCTGGATCGACTGCACCGTGGACCAGGAGCATCCGGCCGGCGACCACGTGATCGTCGTCGCCCGGGTCACCGGGCTCGACCGGTACGACGACGGCGGCCCGCTGGTGTTCTTCCGCGGCGCGTACGGGAGCTTCACTCCCTGACGCGGGAACCGACCGGTCGGTATGCTGCCCGCATGACTCTGTTCTCGGTGGAAGGCAAGACGGTCGTCGTCACGGGCGGGTCCCGGGGCATCGGGAAGATGATCGCGCGGGGGTTCCTCGACGCGGGCGCCGTCGTCTACATCTCCTCACGGAAAAAGGACGAGCTGGAGGCGACGGCCGCCGAGCTGGGCTGCCACGCCGTACAGGCGGACCTGTCCACTCCCGACGGCGTCGAGGCGCTGGCGCAGGCGGTGTCGGAGCGGGAGAGACGGCTCGACGTGCTCGTCAACAACGCGGGGGCGAGCTGGGGCGCTCCGCTGGAGGAGTATCCGGAGCACGCCTTCGACAAGCTCTGGAACATCAACGTCAAGGGCGTCTTCTTCCTCACCCGCCGCTTCCTGCCGCTGCTGCGCGCCGCCGCGTCGCCCGACGACCCGGCACGCGTGATCAACATCGGGTCGATCGACGGGCTCCGGGTGCCGTTCATGGAGAACTACGCGTACTCGGCGGCCAAGGCGGGCGTCCACATGCTGACCCGGCACCTGGCCCGCCAGCTCGCCCGGGAGTCGATCACGGTCAACGCGATCGCGCCGGGTCCGTTCGAGTCGAAGATGATGGCCTTCGCGCTCGACGACCCCCAGATGCGCGGCGCGATCGAGAGCAACGTCCCGCTGGGCCGGATCGGCAGGCCCGACGACATGGCCGGCGCGGCCGTCTTCCTGGCCTCACGCGCCGGGTCGTACCTGACCGGCACCGTGATCCCGGTGGACGGCGGCATCTCCGCCTAGCCTTGTGCGCATGTGGCAGGTGGCGGTGTGCGGGCCGGGCGAGTGCACCCCGCAGGAGGCCGAGGCGGCCCGCGCCGTGGGCCGCCTGCTGGCCGAGCGCGGCGCGGTCGTGCTGTGCGGCGGGTACGGCGGGGTGATGGCCGCCGCGGCGGCGGGGGCGCGGGAGGCCGGAGGCGTCGTGGTCGGCGTCCTGTCCGGCCGGGACCGCGCCGGGGCGAGCCCGGACCTCACCGTGGCCCTTCCCACCGGCCTGGGCGAGGCCCGCAACGCGCTGATCGTGCGGGCCGCCGACGCGGTCGTCGTCGTGGGCGGCTCCTGGGGCACGCTCTCGGAGCTGGCCCTCGCCCAGCGGGGCGGCACGCCGGTCATCACGCTCGGGGGCTGGCGGGTCCTCGACGCCGAGGGACGTCCGGTGCCCGGTCCGGTGGCCGCCGCCGGCCCGGCCGAGGCCGTACGGCTGGCGCTCGCCGCCGCTGAGCGGGCCCGCCCGCTCAGCCCTTGAGCATCTCGGCGAGGGTCTCGGCGAACAGGTCGGGCGCGGCCAGTTCGTCCCGCAGGAACAGGTAGGGCTCGGTGAGCTCCAGCTCGATCAGGACCGGCTCGCCGTCCGGCATCCGCACCAGGTCCACCCGCGCGTACAGCAGGTTCTCCGGCACGGCGGCCAGGACCCGCTCGGCGAGGGCGAACTGATCGTCGTCCGGGTCGCGCAGGGTGGCGCGGTTCTCCGCGGTCTCCGCCTCGCCGGTGAGCATCGGGTGCCGCCGTACGGCGTGGCTGAACTGGCCGCCGAAATACAGCAGCGACAGCTCCCCCTCCTGCTCGACGGACGGGATGTACGGCTGCACCATGACCGTGCGGCCCGCGGCGAGCAGCGTCGCCGCGTGGCCGGCGGCGGCGTCCCGGTCCGTGGTGCGGATGGTGTCGCGGGCCCCCGCGGAGACGGCGGGCTTGACCACGTACTCGTCCCATTCGGGCAGGTCCGTTCCGGATTCGGCCCAGTGGGTGGGAACCGTGGGCACGCCGAGCGTGCGCAGGTAGGTCTTGTCGGTGTTCCACTCGATCACCGGCGCCGGGTTGAACAACCGCGTCACCGACTCCACCCGGTGGGCCCACGCGACGAACTCGTCACGGCGCTCGATGTAGTCCCAGGCCGAGCGGACGACCGCCGCGTCGAACTCCGACCAGTCGACGCGGGGGTCGCGCCAGTTCACCGGCGAGCCCTCGATGCCGGCCCCGAGCCAGGCGGCGAGGGCGATCTCCCGCTCGTCGTCCTGCTCGGCGGCCGGATGGTCCGTGGTGACGTAGGCGACCTTCATGACGCTCCCATTCGCATGTCAGCAGTGACCAATGCTATGGGAAATGTCAGGCGAGACCGGCCAGCACCTCGGCCGCCGCCTGGCCGCAGACCCGGGCGGCGCCGTGCGTGGCGATGTGCACCGCCCCCAGATCCGTACGGCCCGGCAGCCCCATCTCGACCACGACGCCGTCCGGCCGGGCGGCCAGCAGGCGCTCCAGCAGGTCGGTCTGCCAGGGGTGGCGGTGGGCGTCCCGCACCACGATGACGAGGGGCCGGTCGGCGGCCTGGCTCAGCACGGTGCCGGCGACGCCGTTGTGGACGTCCGGCTGCCGCAGCCGGGCGACCGTGGTGCCGGGCAGCAGCTTGCTCAGCGGCTCCCCCGCGCCCCACGGCATGCCCTTGTCGATCGCGAGGTTGGTCTCCGGCGCCAGTTCCACCACGTGCGGGGCGGCGGCCAGCGGCAGCACGCCGTCCGCCCCGCGCCGGGTCACCCGTAGGGCCCGGCGGGCGGCGACCAGCCCGATCTCGTCCTGGCGGTCGTCCAGGGGCGGCGCCTGCATCTGCCAGGCGGTCAGGGCGCGCACCCGCGCGGCCGCGTCGGCGAGCCGCTCCTCCGACAGCCTGCCCTCGGTCACCGCGTCCGCGACGGCGTCGCGGATGTGCTCGTGGGTCGCCTCGTCGGCGTTCTCCCCGCCCACGCAGACCGCGTCGGCCCCCGCCGCCACGGCCATCGCGCTCGCGCCGCCCAGGCCGTACCGGCCGGAGACGGCGGCCATCTCGATGCCGTCGGTGACGATCAGGCCCTCGAAGCCCAGCTCCTCCCGCAGCAGGCCGGTGAGGACGCGGGGGCTGAGCGTCGCCGGCAGGTCCTCGTCGTACGCCGTGACCAGCAGGTGGCCGGTCATGATCGAGCGCACGCCCTCGGCGATGGCCACCCGGAACGGCCACAGCTCGACCTCGGCCAGCTCCTCCCGGGAGACCGTGACGCGCGGGACGCCGTGGTGGGAGTCGACCGACGTGTCGCCGTGCCCGGGGAAGTGCTTGGCGCAGGCCGCCACGCCGGTGGACTGCAGGCCGCGGATCCAGGCGGCCGTGTGCCGCGCGACGAGCAGCGGATCGGCGCCGAACGACCGCAGGCCGATGACCGGGTTGTCCGGGTTGGAGTTGACGTCGGCGGCCGGGGCGAAGTCGATGTTCACCCCCGCCGCCCGCAGGTCCCGCCCGATGTCGCGGGCCACCCGCTCGGTCAGCTCCACGTCGTCCACGACACCCAGGGCGTAGTTGCCCGGCCGTGAGCTGCCCGTGCGGGCCTCAAGCCTCGTCACCTCCCCGGCCTCCTCGTCGACGCCGATCAGGATCTCGGGATTCTCCGCGCGCAGGGCCGAGGTGAGTGCGGCGAGCTGGGCCGGGGTGTCGACGTTCCGGGAGAACAGCACCACACCGGCGAGCCCGCCGGCGAGCCTCCGCCGCACCCAGTCGGGGGCGGTGGTCCCGGTGAAGCCGGGCAACAGGACCGTGTCGGCCAGACGGAGCAGGTCAGGGCTTCGCTTCATGCTGCGCCCGCAGGGCATCGCTCAGGCATGCCCCGCAATCTAATAGGAAAGTTTCCTATTTGCTAGGGGGCAGGCCTGGGTTGTCGCCCGTTTCCCGATCACACGTCGGTGCGGTGGAGCCTGTTCTCCTTCACCTCGAAGCCGGCGATCGTGGTCAGCGGCGCGCCGGGACGGTCCACGAAGGCCACGGCCCGGTAGTCCGCACGGAAGTTCTCCATGTCGGCCACACAGGACACGTAGCCGTGGCGGCTGTCGAAGAACGCGATGTGCGGGTTCAGCTGGAGGATCGCGCTCGCGTCGGTGATGCCCGGCATGCTCGTCACCGACGGCCCGACGAACTCGACCCCGAGGGCGCGGGAGGCCGGATCGGCCCAGTCGGCGCGCACGTCGCAGGCGTACGCGCTGTGCACGTCGCCGCTCAGCACGACCAGCCCGTCGGGGGCGGCGGCGAGCACGCGGGCGCGCGAGTCGGGATAGCCGTCCCAGGCGTCGGCGCTGACGGGTTCGAGCGGGAACTTGCGCTGGGAGAAGAACACCGCCTGCGCGAGCACCTTCCACCGGGCCGTCGATCCGTGCAGCCGGTCGGTCAGCCACTTCTCCTGCTCGGCGCCGAGCATGTCGCGCCCCTCGCGATACTGCCGCGCGTCGGCGAGCAGGAAGTCGGCCACCCGGCCGTACGGCCGCCGGCGGTAGTTCTGCAGGGCGGACCCGGACGGGCGGACACGCAGCGGCTGGTGCTCGTAGTACGCCTTGAACGCGGCGGCCCTGCGCTTGAGGAAGGCGGCGGGGCTGCCGCCGTCACCGGGCAGCGCGCCCGCCCAGTTGTCGCGGACCTCGTGGTCGTCGGGGATCGCGACCCACGGTGCGGCGGCGTGGGCGGCCTGCAGGTCCGGGTCCATCTTGTAGCGGGCGTAGCGGTCGCGGTAGGCGCCCAGCGTCGTGCACTCGGCCGTCGACTCGAGCGGGCGCACCCAGCGGCCCGGTTTGGGGTTCTTCGGCTTGCCGTACTCGTAGATGTAGTCGCCCAGGTGGAGGACCAGGTCGGGCCGCTCGCCGGCGAGGTGGCGCAGCGCGGTGAAGTAGCCGTGCTCATAGCGCTGACAGGAGACGAAGCAGAACCGGACGGGGGCGGTCGAATCCGGGCCGGGCGCGGTCCTGGTGCGGCCCACCGGGCTGACGTGGCCCTCGATGGAGAAGCGGTAGAAGTAGTCGGCCGCGGGCCGCAGCCCGGTCACCCGTACGTGCACGCTGTGCGCCCAGTCCGGCTGCGCGGGCGCGGTGCCCGACTGGACGACCTTCGTGAATCCCTCGTCCTCGGCGAGCTCCCACCGTACGGTCATCGCCCGGTTGGGCATGCCGCCGGGCTGTGTCGGATGCAGCGGCTCGGGGGCCAGACGGGTCCACAGGATCACGCCGTCGGATAACGGCTCTCCTGACGCCACCCCCAACGTGAACGGATACCCCATTTTCGCCATGGGTTCGATCCTGCCCTACCGATCCCGCCCGTGCGGGGAGGTCGGCCGAGGCGAGAATGTGAACAAGCTCTTGCTCAACGGCCATAATGGGAGCCGTGAACCAGCGTAAGGACTCCGGCGGCACGGCCGCGCCGGTCAAGGCGAAGCGGGGGACGGCCGGTTCGGCGTCCGAACGGCGCGACCACCTCGTCAAGCTCGCCGCCGAGTTGTTCGCGCGCAAGGGCTTCCAGGCCACCACGGTGCGGGAGATCGCACTGGAGGCCGGCATCCTCTCCGGCAGCCTCTACCACCACTTCGACTCCAAGGAGACGATCGTCGACGAGGTGCTGCGCACCTTCCTCGAGGATCTGATCACCCGCTACCGCGCGGCGCTGACCACGCACGCCGACCCGCGTTCGGTCCTGGCGGAGATGGTCCGCATCGGCTTCGGCACGCTGGAGGTCCACCGGGCGGCCATCACGGTCATGCAGAACGACTGGAACTACCTGCGCTCGCTGCCCGGCGACCGGTTCGACTACCTGGTGCGGGCCGAGGACGAGGTCGAGCGCATGTGGGTGGAGCAGATCACGAGCGGCCAGGCCGCCGGCCAGTTCCGCCCCGACGTCGATCCCAAGCTCACCTACCGGATGATCCGCGACACGATCTGGGTGACCGTGCGCTGGTTCCGCCCCGGCGGCAGGCTCGACACCGACGCCCTGGCCGACCACTTCGTCAAGCTGCTGTTCGACGGCCTGGCGACGGGCGAGCGGGCGAGCCAGCCGTCATGACGCTACTCAAGGCCGTACGGCACGCGCTGACCGAGCTCGCCGACCCCGCGCGCGCCGCCTCCATGCGGTCGTACATGAAGTCGGAGATGCCGTTCCTCGGGGTGACGGCCGTGCCGAGGCGGGCCGCGCTGCGCAAGGTCTTCGCCGAGCACCGGCTGGACAGCGCCCCCGAGTGGCGCAGGGCGGTGCTGGCACTGTGGCGCGAGGCGGAATACCGCGAGGAGCGCTACGCCGCCATCGAGCTGTCCGCGCACCGCTTCTACCGGTCCTGGCAGACGCTCTACACCATCCCCATGTACGAGGAGATGGTCGTCACCGGGGCCTGGTGGGACCTGGTCGACGACATCGCCGTGCACCGGATCGGCACGCTGCTGCGCCTGTATCCGGAGAGCATGCGCCGCCTGGTGCTGGAGTGGGCGCACGACCCCGACCTGTGGAAGCGGCGCACCGCCATCCTGTGCCAGAACTCCTTCAAGGATCGGACGGACGTCCACCTGCTCTACGCCTGCATCGAGCCGAGCCTGTCGGACACCGACTTCTTCGCCCGCAAGGCGATCGGCTGGGCGCTGCGGGAGTACGCGAAGACCAACCCGCAGGAGGTGCTCCGTTACGTGAAGCACCAGGGCATCAGCGGGCTGAGCCGCCGCGAGGCGCTGCGCAACATCCCCGGCGCGTAGCGCGGACGGGCCGATCAGGCGGGGCGGAAGGAGTCGCGCGCCTGCGGGGCCGCGTGCTTGATCATGAGGTGCCGGGTGACCGAATACTCCTGCACGGCCTCCTGGCTCATGTCCTTGCCGAACCCGCTGCCCTTCACGCCTCCGTGCGGCGCCTCCGAGGCGATCGGCAGGTGGTCGTTCACCCATGTCACGCCCACGTCCAGCCGGTGGGAGACGCGCAGGGCGCGGGCCACGTCGGTGGACCACACCGACGAGGCCAGCCCGTACGGCGTGGCGTTGGCGAGCCGCACCGCCTCGTCCTCGCCGTCGAACGGCATCGCCACCAGCACCGGGCCGAAGACCTCGCTTCGCACGATCTCACTCGCCGGGTCGGCGTCGGCGATCAGCGTCGGCGCGTAGTGGAAGCCGGGGCCGTCGATCGGCGCGCCCCCGTGGACGACGCGGCCGGACGCCCGGGTCACGAAGCCGTGGACCCGCTCACGGTGCTCGGCGCTGATCAGCGGGCCGATGTCGGCGTCCGGCGCCCAGGGGTCGCCGGGCCGGACGCGGGCGACGGCCTCCCGCAGCGCCTCGACCGCCTCGGCGTACCGCGATCTCTCGACGTACACCCTGGTCGCGGCCGTGCAGTCCTGACCGGTGTTGTAGGTGGCGCCCATGACCACCCCGGCGGCCATGTCCTCCAGCGAGGCGTCGGCGAACACGAGCGCGGGGGCCTTGCCGCCCAGCTCCAGATGGACCCGCTTGAGGCCGTCCACCGCGCCGCGCATGACCTCGCGGCCGGTGGCCGTGGACCCGGTGACGCTGACCATGTCCACGCCGGGGTCGGTCACCAGGGCCCGCCCCACGTCCGCACCGCCGGTCACCACCCGTACGAGACCCTCCGGGGCCCCGGCCTCGGCGAACAGCTCGGCGAGCCGCAGCGTGGTGCGGGGCGTCCGGGGAGCCGGCTTGATCACGACGGCGTTCCCCGCGGCGACGGCCGGGCCGATCTTCCAGACCGCCATGATGAGGGGGAAGTTCCACGGCGCGATCGCGCCCACGACCCCGATCGGCCGCCTGATCAGCACGGACGTGTATCCGGCGCTGAACACGCCGGCGCCCGTGCCGTCCAGGGACCTGGCCGCGCCGGCGAAGAACCGGAGGTTGTCGACGGCGAACGGCAGCTCGCCGTCCCGGAACACGGCGGCGGGCTTGCCCGTCTCCTCGACCTCCAGCCGGGTCAGCTCCGCGGCGTCCCGCTCGACCAGGTCCGCCAGGCGAAGCAGCACCAGCGCCCGCTCCCCCGGCGTGGTCTCGCGCCACTGCTCGAAGGCCTCCCGGGCCACGCGTACGGCCCGCGCCACCCCGTCGACCGGGGTGTCGGGCACGTCCTCGACGGCCCGGCCGTCGGCGGGATTGATCAATGTCGTCATGAGGTCGTCCTCAACTGTCGAAGCCGATGCCGAAACGGTCGAGTGACCGCAGCCAGGGCCCCCTGCGGCCCTCGTTCTCGTCGGCGCGGGCGAGTTCGCGGCGGGTGAGCTGCACCACCGGCCAGCGCAGCGGCTCGGGCGGGAACGGCACCGGGTGGCGGCGGGCCATGCCCAGCCGCGTCCGCGCGGTGGACCGCCGGGCCAGCAGGTCGAGGCCGGTCAGCGCGCCGAACCTGGACGCGCCGACGCCGAGGCCGGTGTATCCGAGGGCGTAGGCCAGCCGCCCGCCCATCGCCGTGCCGAAGAACGGGGTGAACCGGCTGGTCGAGTCGATCATCCCGCCCCACCTGTGTGTGAAGCGCAGGCCACGCAGCTGCGGGAACGTCGCGAAGAAGTGCCGCGCGAGCCGCTCGTGTGTGGCGTCGCGCTGTTCGGAGCCGCCGCCGCCGAAGTTGTAGATCGCGTCGTAGCCGCCCCACAGGATGCGATCGTCGCGGGTGAGGCGGTAGTAGTGGAACCGGTTGCCCGCGTCGGTCAGGCCCTGGCCCTCCGGCCACCGGAGCGATGCCCGCTGCTCGGGCGACAGCGGCTCGGTGACGAGCACGTAGTCCCAGACCGGCAGCACGAACAGGCCCAGCCTGCGCAGGGGCGAGGGGAAGGCGTTGGTGGCCAGCAGCACCTGCCCGGCGCTCACCACGCCGTTCACCACACCGCGGCCTCTCGTCCCGGCCTCCACGCCGGTCCGCGTCCGGGTCAGCGCGGTGACCTCGGTGCCCTCGTGGATGCGCACCCCGAGCCGCGCCGCGACGCGGGCCAGGCCCCACGCGAGCGCGGCGGGGTCGAGGACGCCGCCGGTGCCGCGCAGGCGCAGCCCCGCGAGGTAGGTGGGCGACTCGACGTCCGCGCGCATCTCGTCGCGGCCGAGGAACACCGCGTCCTCGCCGTGCCCGCGGTGCAGCTTCTCGGCCCGCCTCAGCTCCTCCACCTGGTGGGGCGCCACCGCGACAGTGGTCTTGCCGACCAGGCGGAGGTCGGCGTCGATGCCGTGGTCGTCGACGAAGCGGGCGATGGCCGCGAGGTTCGCCCGCCCGAGCGCGAGCAGGGCCGCGTTCTCCGACGGCCACAGCCTCGCTCCCTGGCCCAGCCCGTGGGTCAGGGAATCAGAGATGAACCCGCCGTTGCGGCCGCTCGCGCCGTACGCGATCGAACGCGCCTCCAGGAGGACGACGTCGCAGGCCGGGTTCTCCTCCTTGGCCAGCACGGCGGCCCACAGGCCGGTGAAGCCGCCGCCGACCACCAGCAGGTCCGCCGTGGTGCGGCCGTGCAGGGGCTCGTACGGGCCGGGCGCCCCGGGCCGGTCGGTCCAGAAGACCCGTGGAGCGGCGTCCTCGATCAGCCGTCTGCCCCTGGTCATTTGGTCGCGATGTTCTCGATGACGTCCGCGGCCACGCGCAGGCCGTCGCGGCGGCGGATCTCCTCGCCGGCCGCCGCGAGCCGGTCGCGCAGGTCCTGGTCGCCGAGCAGTCTCTCGATGGCCCCGGTCAGCTCCTCGTCGGCGAATCCGTAGGTGTCCAGGCGGACGCCGTGCCCGGTCTCGTGCACGCGCTGGGCGTTGTCGTACTGGTCCCAGAACAGCGGCATGACGATCATGGGCTTGCCGAAGTGGAACGCCTCGGTCGTCGTGTTGTTGCCGCCGTGCGTGATCACCAGGTCGACCAGCGGGATGATCTTCGTCTGCGGCACGAACTCCGCGCCCCACATGTTGGGGGCCAGCTCGATCTCCTCGTGCAGCGGGCCCTTGGAGACGATGTACCGATGCGGCGTGCGGGCCAGCACGGAGATCACGCGGCGCATCAGCTCGACGTCGGCCGAGCCGAGCGAACCCAGCGAGAAGTAGATCAGCGCGCCCTCGCCGGGGATGTCCGGCAGCGTGAACTCCTCGTCGGTCTCCCGTACGGACGAGTCGACGCGGGTCCAGGAGTCCCCCAGGGGACGCTCCGCCGTGTAGTCCGCGATCTCGGGATACACGTACAGGTTCGCGTCGCCCTCGTGGATGAACTCCAGGTCCTGCAGGGCCGGGGCGCCCTGCTCGACCACCCACGCGTTGAACGCCTCCCACATCTCACGGTGGGTCCGGTCGTACTCCGCCCGGAACTCCGCCCAGCCGGTGCCGTCGGCCGGCAGTCCGGAGAACGGCGGGGCCACGCCCGGGCCCTTCACCTCGAGCGGGTTGCACGAGACGATCCGTACGAACGGGACGCCCGCCGTCACCAGGGCGGGGAAGGCCACCACGTTGTCCTCGACGATCACGTCCGGCCGCACCCGCTCGATGATGGCCTTGAGCTGCGGCTCGCAGTACTTGGCACCGTCGATGAGCGCCTCCCAGATCGGCTTGATGACCGTCTCCAGCTGGTCCAGGGTGCTCTTGCGGTACTCCGGCGCCGTGTCGCGAATGAAGTCCTTCCAGAACTGGCCCGCGTCCTGCTCCGCCCCGTCCTCTTCCGGCGCCGGCGGCGCAAGGTCGACCAGATCCTCCTCGAAGCCCAGCGCCTCCAGCTTGCCCTTCCACGACGCCTCTGCGGCGAACACCACGCGGTGGCCGCGGCGGCGCAGCACGTCGCCGATCCCGACGCAGTTGTTCGTCGGCCCGTAGGCGCTCTCCGGCATGAACAGGATCGTCAAAGGCGTGGCCGTCATTCGGGGCTCCTCAAATGCTAGTTGAAGCGTGATTCAAATACCTCGGTGATACACCCGTCAAGACCTGGAGGGGTATCGTGTCGGGCGAAATGAAGCGAGGTGCAATGACAGGGGTGGGATGACTCAGCGCAAGAGCAAGGCGGACCGGCGGCTCGACCTCATCGAGGCGGCCCACAGGGCGATGCTCCTGCACGGCGCGGAGGGGGTCCATCTCAACCAGATCGCCGAAGAGGCGGGGCTGACCTCCGGCGCGGTGCTCTACCACTACCCCGACCTGCGCGAGCTGCTGATCGAGGCCCAGCACGCCGGCATGGAGCGCTTCTACGAGCGGCGCATGAAGAAGATCAGCGGCATCTCCGACCCTGCGGACAAGCTCATCGTCACGATCCGCTCGGGCCTGCCCGACGGCCCGGACGACGCGGGGGTGCGGCTGCTGTGCGAGCTCGGCGGCGCGGCCGGCCGCAATCGCGTCTACGCGACGCTGCTGACCACGCTCTTCGACCGGCAGGTGTCGATGTACCAGACGATCCTGGAGACGGGCGCCGCCCACGGTGTCTTCACGCTGGCGCAGGACTCCGAGACCATCGCCCGCAACCTCGTCGCCCTGGAGGACGCGTACGGCTACCGCATCGTCGCCCGGCACCACTCCATCGACTCCGACACGGCCGTCGAGCTGATCCTCGACTACGCCCGCCTGGCCACCGGCAACCCGCTCAGGCCCGCCGATCGCCGCTGACCCCCCGTCGTCCCCCCCCGGGGGTCCGCGTCACGAGGACATCGGGACGAGGGCCGCGTCGTCGGCGTCCCACGAGACGACGACCTCGGCGCCGGTCTCGACCCTGGCCCGCCCCTGCGTGGCCGCGAGCAGGTTGCGGTCGTGGCCTGCCAGGCTCAGCGCCACGTGGGAGACACCCCCGTAGAAGCTGATGTCGACGACCCGGCCGCGCAGCGCCCCCTGATCGGCCGTGACCGGGCCGAGGTGGATCCGTTCCGGCCGTACCGCGAGCATCGCCGTCCCGCCCTCCGCGAGTCCCGCGGGCGCGGGGAGCAGGCCCAGCCCCTCCACCTCCAGCCCCTTTTCCGTCACCCTGCCGGTGAAGAGGTTGTTGGCCCCGATGAAGCCGGCCACGAACGGCGTACGCGGCCGTTCGTAGAGGTCCGCGGGAGCGTCCACCTGCTCGACCCGGCCGCCGTTCATGACCGCGATCCGGTCGGCGAGCGACATGGCCTCCTCCTGGTCGTGGGTGACCACGACGAACGTGATGCCGACCTCGTGCTGCAGCCGCTTGAGTTCGAGCTGCATCTCCGAGCGGACCTTCTTGTCCAGGGCGCTCAGCGGCTCGTCGAGCAGCAGCAGCCGGGGACGCTTGACGACAGCCCTGGCCAGGGCCACCCGCTGGCGCTGCCCGCCCGACAGTTCGTGCGGCCTACGGCGGGCCTGCGCGGTCAGGCCGACGGTCTCCAGCACCGCGGCGACCCGCTCCCGGATCTCCGCGCGGGGCAGCCGCTCCCGCTCCAAGCCGTACGCCACGTTCTTCTCCACGCTCATGTGCGGGAACAGGGCGTACGACTGGAACATGAGGTTGACCGGGCGGCGGTGCGCGGGGATCGCGAGCAGGTCGGCCCCGTCGAGCCGCACCGAGCCGGTGTCCGGCTGCTCGAACCCGGCGAGGATCCGCAGCAGGGTGGTCTTGCCGCAGCCGGACGGCCCCAGCAGGGCGAAGAACTCGCCCTGCCGGATGTCGAGGCTGACCGAATCGAGGGCGGCCACCTCGCCGAACCGGCGGCTCACGCCGTCGATGGATATGAGAGTCATCGCAGTGCCTCGGTCAGTCTGGTCAGGCGCTGTGCGACGATCACGACGGTGAAGCTCACCGCGAGCAGCAGCGTCGCCAGCGCATTGATCTCGGGAGTCACGCCGAACCGCACCATGGAGTAGATGACGATCGGCAGCGTCGGCTCGGACGGAGCCGCGGTGAAGAACGCGATCACGAACTCGTCCAGCGAGAGCGTGAAGGCGAGCAGCGCCCCCGCGACGATTCCCGGGGCGAGCGTGGGCAGCGTGATCTTCAGGAACGTCGTCAGCGGGGCCGCGCCGAGGTCCCGGGACGCCTCCTCCAGCGACGTGTCCATGCCGCCCAGCCGGGCCCGTACGACGGCCGTGACGAAGGCCATGCCGAAGACGGTGTGCGCGATCAGCACGGAGTGCAGCCCGAGCGTCAGCTTGATCGCGGAGTAGAACACCAGGAGTCCGATCGCGATGACGAGATCGGGCAGGATCGCGGGGAGGGTCGAGAGGGCGTCGAGCAGCCGGGAGCGGGTGTGGCGGGCCAGGCCGACCGCGAGCAGCGTGCCGAGCACCGTGGACAGCACCGTCGAACCGAAGGCGACGATCAGCGTGTTCACCAGCCCGGTGCGGATCGAGTCGTTCTCCGCCAGCCTGCCGTACCAGTCCAGGGAGAAGCCGCCCCACGTGTAGGGCGACTTGTTCCGGTTGAACGACATCACCACGAGGACGACGATCGGCGCGTACAGGAACAGGTAGGTCAGCCAGAAGGGCAGCCGGAGCCAGCCGTGTCTACGCACCGCGTCCCGCCCTTCGCGCGGCCCACGCCTGGGCGAACAGCAGCAACACGAGCACGGCGATCACGGCCAGCGCCAGCACCGAACCGAACGGCCAGTCGCGGGCCTTGAGGAACTGGTCACGGATGAGGTTGCCGACCATGATCCGGCGCCCGCCGCCGAGCAGTTCCGGAATCACGAAGTTGCCCAGGCTCGGCACGAACACGAACACGCAGCCGGTCAGCACGCCGGGCAGCGACAGCGGGAGCGTGACCGACCAGAACGTCCTGGCGGGCCGCGCGCCCAGATTCGCCGAGGCCTCCCGCAGCTCCGGGTCCAGCTTCTCCACGGCCGAGTACAGCGGCAGGATCATCAGCGGGAGGTAGGCGTAGAGCAGCCCGGCGACGATGGCGCCGTCCGTGTAGAGCAGTTCCACCGGCCCCAGCCCGAGCGCCTCCAGCCAGGAGTTCACCGGGCCTTCGGAGTTGAGCAGCACGATCCAGGCGTACGTGCGGATGAGGAAGTTCGTCCAGAACGGCAGCACGACCGCCACCAGGGCGATCACCTTCCACCGGGCGGGCAGCTTCGCGATCAGGTACGCCGTGGGGTACCCGAGCAGCAGGGCGAGCAGCGTCGTGATCGCCGCGAGCTTCACCGACCCGATCACCACGTCGAGGTAGAGCGGGTCGGCGAGGCGGGTGAAGTTCTCCCCCGTCGGCTCATAGACCACTCCCCCGAACCGGCCCCGCCGGAACACGGTGTAACTCAGCACCAGCGCCAGCGGGACCAACATGAAGACGGTCAGGAAGCCGAACCCGGGCCCCATCGTCGCGAGACGGCCGGCCGCCTTCCCGAGAACGCGGGCGGGCTGTCGGGCCGTCATTGCGCCGCCGACACCTCGGTTGACAGGCGCGTGTACGCGCTGGAGGCCTCGCCCAGGTCGACCAGGCTCTCACCCTTGAGCAGCTCGGACGGCGGCTCCGCCAGCGTCGGGTAGCTCTCGAGCAGTTTCGGGTCGACCTTGTCCATGGCCGCCTTGTTGGGAATCCTGTAGAGGATGTTCGCGGGCACCCAGCCGTGGACCTCGGGGTCGAGGATGTAGTTGATGAAGGCGTGCGCCGCCTCCTTGTTCTTGGAGCTCTTCAGGATCACCATCGTGTCCGCCCAGAGGTCGCTGCCCTCCTTCGGCACCACGAACTTGATGTTCTTCTCCGACGTCGGGCACCAGCCGTCCCATGCCTCGACCATCACGGCCTCGCCGGACTTGAGCCGGTCGCCGAACGTGGTGTCGTCGTAGGCCAGCAGGTCGGGCTTGGCCTTCAGCAGCAGCTCCTTGGCCTTGTCGATCGTGGCCTGGTCGGTGGTGTTGACCGAGGCTCCGAGCAGCTTGAGCGCCGGAAGCGCCAGCCACCGCTCGGTGGTCATCATCGTGATCTTCTTCTTCAGCTCGGGGGCCGGCTCGAGCAGGTCCTTCCAGCTCGTCGGCGGCGTCTTCACCAGGTCGCTGCGGTAGCACAGCCCGGTGGTCCCCCAGGTATACGGAACGGAGAAGACGTTCCCCTTGTCGTAGGCGAGCTGGGACGCCTCGGGATAGAGGTTCTTCAGGTTCGGGATCAGATCGCGGTGGAGAGGCTCGAGCAGGCCCTGCGCGTTGAGCGCCTGCGCGTACTGACCGGACACGAACGCCACGTCGATGCCGCTGTCGCCGCCGGCGGTCAGCTTGGCCATGATCGTCTCGTTCGTGTCGTGGATGGCGACCTTGGTGTCGAAACCGAGCTTGGCCTTCACTCGCTCCGGCAGATCCTTCGGGCTGTACCCGTCCCAGATGGAGATCGTCAGGCTCTGCTTGGATAGGTCCGCGCTGGCGCTGAGCGCCGTGGGCGCGGAGTCGGTGGCCGCGCCGCCGCCACAGGCGGTCAGCGCGGAGGCCAGACAAACAGAGGCCACGACGACGGGCACGCGACGTGTCATGGGGGGCTCCCTTGCATGAGGAATGGCGGCCAGTGTTGCACGATAGCTCAACGTGGACAAAACTTCGGAGGCCACGTTAAACCTGTAATTTGGTTGTGTTGTTGAATTTACGTTCAGGAGATTGAGTGGAAGGCTCCCGCTGGCCTCGGGTGACCGAGGAGCCGGACGGCGTCCTCACGCTGGAGACGTCCGAAGGGGTCACCGAGCGCGTGCTGCGCGACCTGGCGCGGGAAGCGGCTCCGCCGCCCTTCTCGGTGCGGGCGCTGCGGCCGCTGCCGCCGGTGCCCCCGGGGGAACGGGCCATCACGGTGGACCAGACCAACCACTCGGTCGTCGCGGGCGAGACCGTGGTCGTCAAGTGGTTCCCCCGGCCGTCGCGGGCCCCGCACCCCGCGCCCGGGCTGCTCGCCCATCTGGCGGGCTTCGCCCGTACGGCCACGCCGTACGCGGCGGTCTACTGGGAGGACGCGCTGGTCGCCCTGGTGACGGCGTACCTGCCCGAGGCGCGGGACGGCTGGGAGTGGTGCGTCGACGAGGCCGAGGCCGGCCGCACCGGCTTCGCCGCCGAGGTCGGCGCACTCGCCGCCGAACTGCACCTCGCGATGGCCACCCCGTCCGCGGTCTTCCCCGACCCCGTGCGGCTGTCGCCGTCCGGCGAGGGGGCGTGGCGGGCCCGCGCGGAGGAGGCGCTGCGTGAGGCCCTGGCGCTGACGGACGGCGCGGACGGCGCGTGGCTGGCGGGGCGGGCCGAGGCCCTGCGCCGCGAACTGGAGCCCCTCGCCCGCACCCCCGCGACACCGCTGATCCGCGTCCACGGCGACCTGCACGTGGGACAGATCCTGCGCTGGCGGGACGGCTACGCGGTGGTCGACTTCGACGGCAACCCGACCGTGGCGGACGCCAACCCCTACCAGCCCGCGGCCCGCGACCTCGCGCAGCTCACGACAAGCGTGGACCACGCGGGGCAGGTGGCGGTCAGACGCAGGTCCGCCGACCCGGACGCGACGGCCGCCTGGGCCGCCGCGGCGCGCCGGGACCTGACGGCGGCCTACGCCCGGACGCTCGCGCGCGCCGGCCGCGCCGACCTGCTCGACCGGTCGCTGCTGCGGCCGTTCGAGGTCGAGCAGGAGTGCCGCGAACTGATCTACGCCGCCCGCCACCTGCCGCGCTGGCGGTACGCGCCGATGGGCGTGCTGCGGGCCTGGTACGCCTGACCACGAAACGCCTGATGACGAAACGAAGGGATGGACGCGTGGACGCGGGGCTGTTTCTCGCCGACCTGGAGGCGAAGCCGGAGGCACTGGAGGCGCTGGCCGGCCTCCTGGACGGCGGCGATCCGTTCGAGGGGCTGGCCACCCGGCTCAAGGAGGGGCGGTTCGACCGCGTCGTGTTCCTCGGCATGGGGAGTTCGCGCTACGCGGCGGGGGTGGTGGCGCAGCGACTGCGGGCGGCCGGGGTGGACGCCGTCGCGGAGTACGCCTCCGCCGCGCTCGGCACCCCGCCCGGCCCGCGCACCGCCGCCGTCGTCGTGTCGGCGACGGGCGGCAGCCGGGAGACGCTCGACGCCCTCGCCCGTCACCGGGGCGCATCGTTCGTCGTGGCGCTGACCAACCGGCCCGGCTCTCCCGTGACCGAGGGCGCCGACCTGGTCGTGCCGATGCTCGCGGGCGAGGAGCGGGGCGGCGTCGCCTGCCGGACCTTCCAGCACACGCTCGCCCTCCTGCTCACGCTCGCCGAGGGCCCCGATGCCGTGGCGGGCCTCCTACGGCGGGCCGCGGCGGCCACCGCGGACCTGCTGGAGCGGCGGCGTGAGTGGCTGGCGGACGCCGTGCGGCTGCTCGACGGGCCGCACGGCGTCTACACGATCGCGCCGGCCGAGCGGCTGTCGTCGGCCGAGCAGTCGGCGCTGATGTTCCGTGAGGGACCGCGCATCCAGGCGGACGCGTGCGAGACGGGCGACTGGGCGCACGTGGACGTCTACCTCACCAAGACCCGCGACTACCGGGCCGTGCTGTTCCCCGGGTCGCGCTACGACGAACAGGCGATGGAGTGGATCCGCACGCGCGGGTCGCGCGTGCTGGCCGTCGGCGGGGAGGTCGAGGGGCAGGCGGCGGCGGTGCGCTACCGCCACGACGACGACCCGGACGTCGCCCTGCTCACCGAGACGCTGGTGCCCGAACTCGTCGCCGCGACACTCTGGGGGCGGTAAGTCTCCGGAGGTCAGCTCCCGAGGAGCCACCGCGCCACCCGCCGCAGCAGCGTGCGGCGCACCGGGTTCTCGTACGACCGGGTGTCGTGGCCGAGCGCGTCGTACACGACCCTGCCGCCCGCCGCGGTTCTCGCCCACAGCAGGGGCTGGTCTCCCGAGTACGCCAGCGGCTCCACGTCCGGGAGGACGTCGAGGTCGGTGTAGACCTCGTCGGTCACCTCGAAATCGGCCAGGCCGTCGACGATCGGATGACCGGTGCCGAGGCGGACCTTCGCCCTGCCGATCGGCGGGTGATAAGACGTGCCCCACCTCCAGGCCCCGCCCAGGATCTCGGCCCACTCCGGCCAGTCGTCGAAGCAGAGCGAGGCGGTGTGCACGGCGAGCAGCCCGCCGCCCCTCGCGAGGTGATCGAGCAGCGTCCGCCTGAGGGAGTCCGGCGTCTGGAAACGCCAGCGGTCCCGCTCCTCCGCGAAGTCGTCGCCGTCCATCCTCCACCGGAACGCGTTGACCGTGATCAGGTCGACCGGCGCGGGCACGGCCAGGGCTCCGGCGACGTCCTCGGTGATCTCCGATTCCATGCCGATCTCGGCGAGCACGCCCGCGAGGGCGGTCGAGGTGGCCGGGAAGTCGTGGGCCACTCCCCCGGACAGGATGAGGTTGCGCGGCATAGGCAATCACCATAGATGCGAAGGGCCCACACTGGCCGCGGCGGTCAGGGCTGGGCGCGGTCGCCGAGTGCGAGCAGGACGTCCCTGAGCAGGTCGGCCAGGGCGCGCGCGGCCGGTTCCGGCACGTCCGCCAGCAGTTCCCGGTGCGCCTCGGTCGTGGCCAGCGACAGCTCCTCGGCCCTCTCGACGCCGAGCGGCGTGAGCCGGACCCACGAGCTGCGCCCGTCCGCCGGATCGGGCTCCCGCTCCACCAGCCCCGCCGCGACCAGCCGCTGCAGGATGTTGCTCGTTCCCCCGGTCGTGAGCATCAGGTGGGAGGCGAGCCTGCTCGGCTTGAGCCGGTAGGGCCGACCGGCCCGGCGAAGGGTGGCGAGCACGTCGAACTCGGCGTACGTCAGGCCGTAGCGGCCGAGCACCGCCTGTGTGACCTCCTCGACGCGGGCCTTGAGCCGGCTGACGCGCTTGACGATCTCCAGCTGGACGGTGGCCGCCTCCGGCAGTTCGGCCCGCCATCCCTCGATCATCTCGTCGACCCGGTCTCGCTGTCGCATGAGGTTGAGCCTAGTCCCTCACCCTGATAGCTTTTTGGAAAGCTTTAGTGAAAGCATTCGAGAAAGAGGCATGCCCATGAGAACGATCATTGTCAACGGCACCGTCGTCGACACCGAGCCGCGTCCGCACGTCGTGCCGGACGCGGCCGTGGTATTCGAGGACGGCGTCATCGTCTCGGTCGGCCCGCGGCCTGACGACCTGGCGGAAGGCGCCGAGATCATCGACGCCGCGGGCGGCATCGTGCTGCCCGGCTTCGTGGACACCCACCGCCACGTCTGGCAGAGCGTGCTGCGCGGCATCGCGGCCGACGCGACGCTCGGCGCGTACCTCGGCCTGGTCCTCGGCACCCTCACCCCGACGTTCCGGGCGGAGGACGTGTACGCCGCCAACCTCTGGGGCGCGATCGAGGCGCTCAACGCCGGCGTCACCACCGTGTACGACTGGTCGCACATCCAGCTCACCCCCGGCCACACCGACGCGGCCGTCGAGGCGTTACGCGAGTCCGGCCTGCGGACGGTCTTCGGGTACGCCCATCGGGGAACGGGCGACGCCGACCGTGCCGAGGACGAGGTGCGGCGGGTCCGCTCGGCGCTCCTGCCGTCCGACGACGGCCTGGTCACGCCCGCCTTCGCCGCCTGGGGCCCGGTCTACGGCTCGGTCGAGGCGGCGCGGGCCGACTGGGCGCTCGCCCGCGACCTCGGCCTGCGCCTCAGCCTGCACGCCACCGGCGAGGGCCCGGTCGAGCTGCTGCACGACGCCGGTCTGCTCGGCCCGGACGTGCTGTTCGTGCACTGCAACGGCATCCCGGACGAGTCGCTGAAGCTGATCGCCGGCAGCGGCGGCACGGCCTCGGTGGCCCCGGCGGTGGAGTCGCAGATGGGGCACGGCTGCCCCGAGACCGGCAGGCTGCGGTCCCTCGGGATCACGACCGGACTCGGCGTGGACACGGTCACCGACGTCCCCGGCGACATGTTCTCCGTGATGCGCGCGGCGTTCGCGGCCGGACGCGCCGGACAGGCGGCGCCGGAGCTCACCGCGTCCGACGTGCTGCGCATGGCCACGATCGAGGGCGCGACCGCGATCGGGATGGACCGCAGGATCGGCTCGCTGCGCCCCGGCAAGCAGGCCGACATCGTGATCCTCGACGCCGGAGCCCCCGGCCTCGCGCCCGTGCACGACCCGGTCGCCGCGGTCGTCACGGCGGCCGACACCGCCGCCGTGGACACCGTGCTGATCGGCGGGCGGATCGTCAAGCGCGGGGGCCGCCTGGTGGGCGTGGACGTGGACCGCGCCCGCGACCTCGCCGTACGCGCGGCCCGGCACGTGACCACGCAGGCTCGGACTACAACCGCAAGGTGACTTTTTTGCTCCGGTGACAACCGCCCTTTCGGATGAGACCTTGAGTCAGGGCCAGGGAGTGTCTGGCAAATGCTGCCCGTCGCGAGCGGGGATCCAGGTGGATGCATCGCAAGGCCGAGGAGGAGGTCGGAGCGGAGCTCCGGGCGACAACGCAGCGAGGCGCCGCCTGGGCCACGCGCAGCAGGGCTTGATTTGTCAGAGACGACCTAATCCGAGGGGGCGGCGTGATGAACGCCTGGTCGGTACCGGGCTACCGGGAGGTGCGCGATCTCGGCGCGGGCGGCGCCGGGCGGGTCGTTCTGGCGACCTACGTGACCACCGGCGCCTACGTCGCGATCAAGTACCTGCGCGAGGAACTGCGGCGGGATCGGCGCTTCCTCGCCGGCTTCCGGCACGAGGCCCGCGTCATGGTGGAGTTGAACGACCCCAACATCGTGCGCCTGTACGAGTACGTCGAGGCGCGCGACGGCGCGGCGATCGTCATGGAACTCGTCGACGGGGTCTCGCTGCGGAAGATCCTCGCCGAGCACGGCTCGACCAGCCCGGAGGCGGCGCTGGTCGTGCTGAAGGGCTCGCTGGCAGGCCTGTCGGCCGCGCACGCGGCGGGCATCGTCCACCGGGATTACAAACCGGAGAACGTGCTGATCCAGGCCGACGGGAACAGCAAGCTGTCGGACTTCGGCATCGCGACGCCGAGCGGCTCGCCGGAGACACCCGCGGGCACGCCGCCCTATATGGCTCCCGAGCAGTGGTATGGCGGGCCCGCCGGCCCGGCCGCCGACGTCTACGCCGCCACCTGCGTGTTCTACGAGTGCCTCACCGGGCGCAGGCCCTACCGGGCCGACGACCTGACGGCGCTGCGCATGCTGCACCGCAGCGCTCCCGTCCCCGCGGCGGACGTGCCGGGCTCGGTGCGGGGCCTCGTCACGCGCGGCATGGCCAAGAACCCGGCGGACCGGCCGCCCACGGCACGGGCGTTCATCGCCGACCTGGAGACCGCCGCGACCGCCGCGTACGGGTCCGACTGGGAGCAGCGAGGCCGCCGCCACCTGGCCGAACTCGCGACCCTGCTGGCGCTGACCTTCCCCCTGGCCGTCCCGGCCGAGCCGGTCGAGGCGTCCACGTCCCTCGCCCAGACCGTGCTGTCCGAGCGGCTCGCGCGCTTCGCGCCCCGGTTCGCCATCGGCGCCGCCGTGCTGTCGGCCGCCGTGATCGTGGCGGTGGTCGCGGCCAACCGGCAGACCCCGATGGCGCAGGACACCCTGCTCACCCCGCCTCCGCCGCACAGCGCTCCTGCGGCACTTCCCCCGGCCGCGATCTCCCCCGAGACGGCCCCACCGGTCGCACCCGACGAGACAGCACCCGGCGAGACGGCGCCCGGCGAAACCCTGCCGGATGAGACCTCGGGGGGCGCTTCAGGACCGACCGATGCGGGGTCAGGCGACAACGCCGGGACGACGCCGCCCGACTTGTCCGGCACGCCGGTGTCGTCCGTGTCCACCGGGCCGGCCGTGCCAACGGGACCTTCCCAGCCGTCGGGAAGCGCCACCCCCTCGCACATGGGCGCGACCGCGTCGCCGGCGCCGGCGCGGGTGACCGATCTCGGCATCGCGGCGTTCGACGGCCAGGCGGTCACGGTCGACGTGCGGGCGAGCACGGCGGCCCGGGTCCTGCTCAGCGCGCGTTTCGCCTCCGGGCCGTCGCCGGACGCGCTCACCGCGCAGCCCTCGCAGATGGTCGGGTTGCGGGGCGCGACGTCCTATCACATCGGCCTGCAGCAGCCCTTCCCCTCCCCGGCCTGCGGCACCACCGTCTACCGGCGGGTGGAGGTGTCCACGGTCCCCGCCGCGCAGGGAGGCATCCGTACGCGCACGCGGAAGCTCACCGGACCGCCCTGCCCGGCCCCCGCGGTCGAGGGCGTGGCGATCGACGACTGGGACGGCAGGACGGCGGCCGTGACGGTGCGGACCTCGGGCAAGGGCCCGGTCGGGGTCTCCAGCGTCTTCACGCGCGACGGCCGGGAGGCGTCGTCCGACACCCGCACGCTCTCGGGCCGCACGTCCTACTCCTTCACCGTGGCCGCCGGCCTCGGCGCCGTGGAGTGCGGGAAGAGGGCCGTGTTCGGGGTGCGGGTCACAACCGATCCGGCCGATCCCGGCGGGCCGCGCCAGGCCGAGGTGCGGGTCACCGGTCCCCGGTGCCCGAAGCCACAGGAGTCGCCCTCAGAGCCTACGGAGGAGAGTCCGGGTCCGGCGACGAGCCCCGAGCCGCCCGAGTCCCGCAGCCCCGAACCGCCCAGCACCGAACCACACAGTCCAGAACCACACAGCCCCGAGCCCAAGAGCCCCGAACCACACGACCCCGGACCGCGCAGCCCTGAACCGAGCGACGGCCCGGCGCCGGCCAGTCCGGGAACGCAGGACGGCCCGCCCCTCCGCTGATATCTCCTGATTCGGCGAGACGAGCAGGAGGCATGAAATATTCACCACCGTCCTGACGGCCGGATTTTCACTCGCGTCCCAGAAGCGCCTGCTCAACAGGGATTTCACGTCGCGAGCGAAACAACGGCGATATCAAGCTCCTTGACTCGCTCCTTTGGGCCGGGATTGACTCGCGACTCCAGGAGCTCACCACCCGTCGATATCGGCGTCCTGCACTTGTTAGCGCTAACACCGGTTGTCTCGGAGAGGGAAACGCCCGTGCGAATCGACAGCTCTTTCCGCCGGCGGTCGAGGTTGTCCGCTGCCGCCGCCGCTCTACTGACGGCCGGCGTCACGGTGACCGCGGCCCACGTCGCGTCGGCGGCCACGACCGGATGCGAGGTCGGCTACACGGTGACCAGCGAGTGGCCCGGCGGCTTCGGCGCGAGCGTCAGCGTTCGCAACCTCGGCGACGCGATCAACGGCTGGAGGCTGACCTGGTCGTTCCCGGCCGGGCAGGCCATCACCCAACTGTGGAACGGCTCCTACACCCAGTCCGGCTCGCAGGTCACGGTCACCAACGCCTCCTACAACGGCGCCATCCCCACCGGGGGCAGTGCCGGCTTCGGGTTCAACGGGAGCTGGAACGGCTCCAACCCCGTGCCGTCCGGCTTCGCCCTGAACGGCGTGACCTGCACCGGCGGCGTCACCTCCCCCTCCCCCTCCCCCTCCCCCACCCCCACCCCGACGCCCACGCCCACGCCATCGCCGAGCCCCAGTCCCTCCCCGAGTGCCGGTCCCACGCCGCCGAGCCGGCCCGCCATCGACAACAACTTCCCTGTCACCCGGGAGGGCGCGTACGGCACCAACCGCTACACCGTGTTCCGGCCGTCGAATCCCTCGGCCGTCGGGCGCGCCATGCCCGTGCTGGTCTTCGGCAACGGGGCCTGCGCGCACACCAACGGGAGCGAGGTGGTCCAGGCGCTGACGTTCATCGCGGCCCGCGGGTTCGTCGTGGTGGACACCGCGTCCGTCGACGGCTCACCGAACGGAGTGCAGAGCGGGTCCCCGATCCCGTCGCTGCTGACCGACGGGATCGGCTGGGCCGAGCGGGAGAACGCCCGCACCGGCTCGCCGCTCTACCAGCGTCTCGACCTGTCCAGGGTCGCCGTCGCCGGCCACTCGTGCGGCGGCCTGGAAGCGCTGGTCGCCGCCCAGGACCGGCGGGTCAGGAGCGTCGTCTCGCTGGACAGCGGGTTCTTCGCCGACGGCTCCTTCGGATACCCGCGCTCGGAGCTCTCCAAGCTGCACACCCCGGTGATGTTCCTGGACGGCGGTCCCTCCGACATCGCCTACGACAACACCCGGGCCAACTACGACCTGGCCCAGGTGCCGGCCGTGCTGGCCGAGCAGCCGCAGGCCGGTCACGTCGGGTTCATCACCGGCGCCCAGATGAGCGAAGGCATGACCGCGGTGGTCCAGTTCCTGGACATGACGCTCAACGACAACGCCACGGCGCGGTCGTACATCCTGGGGCCCTCGGGCCTGGCGGCCAGGGCCCCCTGGACGGTCCGCAGCAAGAACTTCTGATCCCGGACGCCGATCGAGTGACCGTGTCAGGCGCGGGCATGCCGGCCCGCGCCGACCAGCTCGGGCTCGGCCTCGGCGTGCTCGCCGTCCTCCTCGTGCCCCTCGATCGACAGGTTCGGCAGGATCCGGTCGAGCCAGCGCGGGATCCACCAGTTGAGCCGGTCGAGCAGCACCATCGTGGCGGGCACGAGGAAGCCCCTGATCAGGGTCGCGTCGACGGTGATGGCCACGGCCAGCCCGACGCCGAACACCTTGACCAGGGGGTCGGGGTAGGCGATGAACGCGGTGAACACCGCCACCATGATCAGGGCGGCCGAGGTGATGACACGACCGGTGGACCCCAGTCCCTCGGCCACCGCGCTCCGGTTGTCCCCGCTGCGCGAGTAGGCCTGCCGTACGGAGGTCAGCAGGAAGACCTCGTAGTCCATCGACAGGCCGAACAGCACGGCGAACAGTATGAGCGGCACGTACGTGTCGATGGGCACCGAGAAGAACAGCGTGGCGAGGTAGGACCCGTCAGCCGAGGGCGGGGGGTCCATGCCGACCAGGCGGCTGCCCAGGCCGTGGGAGAACACCACGGCAAGGGCGCCGAAGGCGGCGCCGAGGGAGACGAGGTTCATCACCGCCGCCTTGATCGCGACCAGAGGCGCGCGGAAGGCCAGCAGCAGGAGCAGGGCGCTGAGCAGCACGACGATGCCGACGACCAGCGGCGTCCTGCCCATGATGCGGTCGCCCGCGTCCGCCAGCCCGGCGACCTCGCCGCCGACGTGGACGTGCGCCCCGGGCACCTCGATGGCCCGCACCCGCTTCACCACGTCGAGGGCCCGCGGGTCGCTCGGGGCGTAGTCGGGGACGGCCTGGATGAGCACAGAGCGGCCGTCCTCGTTGACCTTCGGCGGGGCGACGAAGGCGACGCCCTCGGTGTGCTCCACCCGCTGCCGCAGCACCTGCACGACCGGGTCGGGCGGGGTCGAGTCGGCGATCTTCTGGTCCAGTTCGGCCACGACGATGAGCCCGCCGTTGGCCCCCGGGCCGAAGCCCGTCTCGATCAGCTCGTACGCCCGCCGGGCCGGGGTGCCCTTGTCGCCGTACCCGTTGTCGAGCGGGCCGAGCGTGATCGTGGCGGCCGGGGCGGCGAGCGCCGCCAGCACGACCACGGTGACGGCGAGCACCCGCCAGGGGCGGCGCGCCACCCAGGCGCCCAGCTTGGCCCAGCCCGTGGCCGGGCCGTCGCGGCGGGCGGTGCGCCCGGCCAGCGGCAGCCGCAGCGCGTTGATCCGGTGCCCGAGGAGGCCGAGCAGCGCCGGCACCAGCGTGATCGAGGTGAGCACGGCGCACACGACCGAGACGCCGGTGATCCAGCCGAGCGTGCGCAGCAGCGGGAACCCGGCGAACATCAGCGCGCTCAGCGCGATCACGACCGTGCCGCCGGCGAACAGCACGGCCCCGCCCGAGGAGGCCGCCGTACGGCGCACCGCTTCCTGCACCGGCACGCCCTCGGCCAGCAGCGTCCGGTGCCGCGACAGCAGGAACAACGCGTAGTCGATGCCGACGCCGAGACCGATCATCGTGGCCAGGATCGACGCGGTCGAGGGCACGTCCACCACGTGCCCGAGCAGCGCGATGAGGCCGAGCCCCACGCCGATGCTGATCAGCGCGGTGAAGATCGGCACGAGCGCCGCGACCAGCGTCCCGAAGGCGAACAGCAGCACCAGCAGCGCGAAGACGACGCCGGCGATCTCGCTGGCGCCGGTCTTGATCTGCTTGTCCGCGGGCGTGGAGCTGTCGGAGGGGACGACCTCGATGCCCGCGCGCGCCGCCGGCGCCGCGGCGGCGACGAGTTGCTCGGAGGTCTGGGTGAGCTTGGTGGTGTCCTGCCCCTTCAGCCGTACCGTGATCATCCCGATCCGCAGGCTGGACGACATGCCGCCCATGCGGTACGGCGTCTCCACCTCGACGACGTGCGGCGTGCGCCGGAGGGCGTCCATCGACTGCTCGACGGCCTGTTTGCGAGACTTGTCGATCAGCGTGCCGTTCGCCGTGTAGAGAACGAGCTGCACCGTCCCGCCGGGGTCGTATCCCGGTCCGAAGCCCTCGCGCATGAGCTCGTGCGCCCGCTGCGCGTCGGTGCCGGGGATCGACACGTTGTTGTTGACCGGCCGGCCCCACACCAGAGTGCCGGCCGTCAGCAGGCCCGCCGCCAGCACCCACAGGGTCAGCACGATCCAGCCGTGGCGTGCGCACCATCCGCCGAGCCGCCCCAGAAACCCGCTCATCGTCGTCCGTCCCGGGTAGCATGTCCTGACGACCGTCCTGTACGGCCGTACAAAACGAGGGTAAAAGGATTTGATCGGCGGGCGAGCGGCGCGCCGGAAAATGAGACGATGACCACACTCGATCAGGGCAACGCGACCCGGTCCCGGATCCTGGCCGCGGCTCGCGACCTGTTCGCCGAGCGGGGATACGCCGCCGTGTCGCTCGCCGACATCGCGGCGGCGGTCGGCCTGACCAAGACGGCGGTCGCCTACCACTTCCATCCCAAGGACCGGCTGGCGGCCGAGATCATCGCCCCGGCCGCCGACGACCTGCTCACGCTGCTCGGCAGCGAGTTCTCCGGCCACCGGGAGTTCCTGCGCGCGTTCACCGCGTTCGCCGTACGGCATCGCGCGGTGATCCGGCTGCTCACCGAGGACATCGACGGCGCCGACAGCGCCCCTCCCGGATCCCCGGGCGAGGCGATCAGGGAGTTCGGCCGGGAGCTGTTCGTTCGCCTGGCCGGGCCCGACCCCTCCCCCGGCAGACGCGTACGGGCCTGGGCCGCCCTCGGCGCGGTGCAGTCCGGTGTGGTGAAGACCATGGACGTGCCCGCCGACGTGGTCGAGGAGACGCTGGCCGCCGCCGCCGTGGCCGTGTTCGAATCTTGATATACCGATCCCCTTGCGATCACTCGAAGAGCGCGTCACATTTCGTGTGAACGTTCAACCTTTCCGCCGCGTCCATAGGAGACACCAGCGGGACGGATGCGAAGGGAGTGACGGCCAGCCGTGGACTTACCGGCCGTCGGGGAGGGCCGCGCGGGCGCGCTCGGCCAGGTGGTCTCGGCCCTTTCGAAGACGCCGCGGACCGTCCTCGTCCTCGGCGAGCCCGGCATCGGGAAGACCCATCTGCTCGGTGAGGCCGCGGCGCGGCTGAAGGGCTTCCGCGTGCTCCGCGGCCAGGCCCGCGAACTGGACGGCGGGCGCGCCTACGCCCCGCTCGTCGAGGCGCTCGGGGCGTTGGGCGGCGAGGCGGCCGACGTCCTGTCCGACCTGCTCGACGCGATGGACCAGGCCGCGCTCGGACACCCGGCCGCCGCGCCCGGCGCGATGGCCGCCCGGCTGCTGGAGTCGCTGCCCGGCCCCACCCTCCTCGCCATCGACGACCTGCACCTGGCCGACGCCGACACGCTGAGCGTGCTGCGGGCCCTGCCACGCCGCCACGGCGCCGTCGCGATCCTCGGCACCGCCCGCCACCCTCCCCCGCTCGACGTGGACCTGTCGATCCGGCTCCAGCCGCTGACCATGACCGAGGTCGCCGGCCTGGTCACCACACTGCTCGGCCGTACGCCGAGCGACACCGTCCTGCGGCGGATCCACCTCGCGAGCCGGGGCAACCCGTGGTTCGTGCAGGAGGCCGTGCTGGCCCTGGTGCAGGGCGGCGCCCTGCGCTCGGCGGATCCGGGGGCGCGGCGCGGCGCGATCCTGAGCCGGCTGTTCCAGCGCGACCGGGGCGGACGCGACCTCGCCCGCGTGCTGGCCGCGCTGTCGCGCACGAGGGAGGCCGCCGATCTCCCCGCGCTCGCCGAACTGGCCGGGCTCGACCCGGATCAGGCCGAGCGCGCCTTCGAGGCGCTGGTCAGGGACGGCGTGGTCACCAGGAACGGCGACGGCTACGCGCTGGCGCACCCGCTGGTGGCCGAGGCGCTCTACGACGACCTCGGCGCCTCCGGCCGGCGCGAGGTGCACCGCCGCATCGCCGACATGCTCGAACGCGAGGGGCTGACCGGGACCAGGCGAGTGCTGGAGTGGGCCACTCACATGGCCGAGGCCGGACCGCCCGCCGAGGCCCTGCCCGCGGTGCTGCGCGCGGCCGAGCTGACCCGCTGGACCGCGCCGCTGTCGGCGGCGCACTGGTACGGCAAGGCCGCCGAGCTGTCCCCCGAGCCCGGCGGGCTGCTGGCCAGGCAGGCTCTCGCCTATTGGAAGGGCTCGCGGCCCGCGCTGGCGCTGAACTCGGCCCAGCGCGCGCTCGCCGTGCTGCCCTTCGGGCGCCGCCGCACCCGCGCCGCGTACACCGCGGTCGGCGCGGCCCACGCGATGGGGTGGTACGAGGTGGCCCTCGACGTCGCCCGCCGCCAGATCCCCAGGGCCGACGACGCCTCGGCGCTGCTCGCCCAGCAGGCGCTGGTCAGCGCGGAGATGGGCCGCCCCAGCAGGGAGGCCGCCCGGCGGGCCTGGGAGGGCCTGGCCGACTGCCCGCCGCAGGACCGCGCGACCACGGTCGGATATCTCGCCATCCACGCGCTCGTGCAGGGCGACTGGGCCGAGACGGGGCGAGCGATCGACGACCTGCTCACCTTCGCCGCCGCGCTGCCGCCGGGCGCCCGGCTCGCGTCGCTGGAGTCCGCGGCGCACGTGCTGGCGATCGCCGGGCTGCGCTCCCGCGCCGTCGAGGTGCTCGACCAAGCCGAGCAGATCCACCGCGGCCTCGGCTGGCACGACATCGCCGGACAGCATGTACGGACCACGGCCGTGATCCGGCGGATGGGCGGCGAGTGGACGCGGGCGCTGGAGGAGATCGCGGTCGCGGGCCGGGCCCTGGCTGAGGCAGGCCTGCTGGAGAACCTCGCCCTGCTGCGCAACATGGAGCTGGACATCCTGCTCGACCAGGGCAGGCTGGACGATGCCGCCCGGGTCCTCGCCGAACCTCCGCCCGGCTCCGCGCTCCAGCAGGGCATGCGCTGCGTGTTCCGCGCGCGCCTGGCGCTCGGCCGGGGCGACATCGCGGCCGCGCGGCGCGAACTCGACCGCGCCCTCGCCTACGAGGTGCCCGAGGTGGTGCATCGGGCCCTGGCGGTCAAGGTGCTGGTGATGGGAGCGGCGGGCGACGACGCCGGCTGCCGGGCGGCGGCCTCCCTGCTGGACGATCAGTCGGCGAACGGCACCCCCCGGGCCCGGCTCGCCGCCGACCTCGCGGTGGGGTGGGCGTTCCGGGATCGCGCGCGGACGGGTGCGGCGCTGGAGCGGGCCCGCGCCGACGGTCTGCCGTTCGAGGAGGCCCGGGCCCGGCTGGTCCTCGGTGCGCTCGGCGACACGATGCAACTCCCCCGCGCGCACGCCATCTTCACCCGGCTCGGCGCGGCGCCCTGGGCGGCGCTGTCCGAACGCCGCCTGCGGGAGGCCGGGCTGGTCCCCGAACCGGCGGGCCGCCTCACCCCCGGCGAGCGCCGCGTCATCGAACTGGTCGCCGACGGGTTGAGCAACCCTCAGATCGCCGAGGAGCTGCACTACAGCCGAAAGACCGTGGAGGTCTATCTCACCCGCGTCTACGCGAAGACCGGCCTGCGGTCGCGCGTCGAACTCGCCCTGGCCGTCGAACGCGGCGAGCTGTGAAGCGGTTGTGGCTCCACGTTTGCGCTGGTGGGGGCTTGGATCGACAGTGCGTTCGAGATAGGCTTGGGGCACCCGTTACAGGGTGAGCAGCCCTTACAGCTGAGCTTAGTGGGCGGGCCCTCGGTGGCCGTACGCCGTGTGTTGAGCCGAGTCTGCGTGAAGGAAGTCCCGGTCCGGGCGGCCGGGAACCGTTCAGTTTCCTTCGTCTCCGCTCCCGGGGGTCACGCCGTGTCCGCGCCGCTATCGCCGCCCGTTCTCGCGCGGCCGTCCTCTCGTAGTGGGGGCGGGGCACCGGCGGCGATTCCCGAGGGGCTGGCGGCGATGCCGCCGGGAGCCGAACTCGCGCAGATGCTGGCCGACATCGACGTGGAGCAGGTGTCGGGGTTCGACACCGTCGAGGTGCTCAAGGCCGCCTACCGCCAGTCCTGCCACGACCGCGCGCGGTTCCTGCACGCACTGCTGGAGGTCGGGCTCCGCGAGCAGTTCAGTGGCGACAGCGTGGTCCGCCTGGAAGTGCCTGACGAGTTCGCTCCCGATGAGGCGCGGGCCGCGCTGGCCTGGTCCCGCCGCCGGGCGGACTCGGCGTTCGATCTGGCGTGGAACCTGCACCGCCGCCTCCCCGTTCTCGGCGAGGCCATGCTGGCGGGAGAGCTGGACGAGCCGCGGGCGGCGGCCTTCATCCGCTGGACGAGCGGTTTGACCGACGCCCAGGCCGGCTGGGTCTGCGAGCATCTGATCGGTCGCGCCCCGGGCTGGACGGTGGGAGAGCTGATCGAGCACATCCAGCGTCTGGTGCTGGCCATCGACCCCGATTGGGCGGAGAAGCGCTATAGGGAAGCCGTGCGCAGACGCCGCGTGGTCGGCATGCGCAACGACGACGGCACCGCGACGGTTTCTGGTCTGGATCTGCCGCTTGATCGGGCGGTGGCCGGATGCGAGCGCATCGACGATCTGGCTCGCGCATGCAAACGCGCTGGAGACAACCGTCCCGTCGACCACATCCGCGCCGATCTCTTCCTGGGTAGCCTGGACGGCAGCTTCGAGGGCCTGTCCGACACCGAGATCGTCGCTCACGTCCGCACCCACCCCTTCGTGGACTTCACCCCCTCCGACGCCCCAGCCGACTCCTCTGGCATCCGCCCCGCGGACCAGGCCGCCGAGCCGACCGCCGAGCCCGTCGACAACGCCGCCGCCGAGCCCGGTGACGCGACCGATGACAAGGCCGATGACAAGGCCGATGACGCGGCCGGCGGCGAGACCCCTGACGAGCCCCGCAGCGCGAGGCACCCTGAAACCCGCAGCCAGACACGCCCTGGGGCGCGCAGTGAGGTCGGTGAGTCGACCGGTGTACCCCACGGCGAAGCCCGCAGCACGGGGCAGGACGAGACATGCGGAGGAGCCGACGAGGTATGCGGAGGGACCGGCGAGGGGGCGTCCGAAGAACCCGCCGAGGAGTCCGGCGAGCGAACCTACGAGCGGACCGACAAGTGGACCGACAAGTGGACCGACGAGTGGGCCAGCGGTGCGACCGGCGACAAGACCGGTGACGACGACGAGAGCGCCCCCGCCGACACCCGCAACGATCATCCCAGCCAGGAACTCCGCCACGACTGGGGACACAAGCCCAGCCAGAGAGCCGAGCAAGACCACCCACAGCGACACGGACACAAGCCCAGACAGGAACCCCGGCACCACCGGGGACACGATCACGGGCAGGGACTGCGGCAGTGGCTTGAGCATGCCGATAGGCGGCCCCTCACGGCGCAAGCATGCTCGGCGCAGACGTCGTCGGCGCAAGCATGCTCGGCGCGGGCATGCTCGGTGCGGGCATGGTCGGTGCCGGAGATACGGGTGGAGCTGACTACCCTCCTTGGTCTCGATGAGCACCCGGCCCATTTGCCCGGCTGGGGCATGGTCCACGCCGCCCAGGCCCGCCGGATCGTCGCCTCCATGCTCGCCGGGCAATGGCGCTATGTCGTCTGTGCCGACAATGGGCATCTGCTCCTGACCGGCATCACCGGGCGGCGCCCCTGCTCGCCCGCCCAACGACCTGCACGCGATGCGCGAGGTGGCGGCATCGTCGAGCTTCAGGTCACCCTCTCCCACCTTCGCGAACTGGCCGCCGCACCCCCCGCCACCGGCGTCTGGGCTCCGCTGGTCGCCGACCTGGCCCGCCATGCCCAGCTCGCTGAGACCGGGCAGCCGGACACCGGCCGCCCCGGCACTCGTTCACGTGACGCGGCGGAGTCGGCCGAATCTGCCGGTAGGCGGCATGCCGGTGCGGCCTTACGCCGATACGTCCAGATTCGGGGTCGGGTCTGCTCCTGGCCGGGCTGCCGCATGCCCGCCACCCGGACCGACCAAGACCACATCCATGCCTGGGCCGACGACGGCGCCACCACTGCCGACAACCTGCACCTGGCCTGCCGCCACGATCACCGCGCCAGGCACCTCGGCGGCTGGCGGGTCATCGCGACGGGACCCCACCTGATCGTCTGGACCAGCCCGCTCGGACACTCCTACCCCAGCCCGCTGCCGAAGATCATCCAGCCTGCCCCCGAACCCTGGCCCCGCAACTGGCCCGACGCCCCGCCCGGACGCCTGCCCGCCGACCTCACCGGAACGCCGGACACGATCATGGCCCCACCAAGCCCTCCTCCGCCCCACGCCGGCGGACGTCACGGCACGCCCAGCGGTGAGGCGGACGGCGAAGCCGGAGCCACTTCCTTCAACACCGACCTCGAGGTGCCGCCGTATTGAACGCCACCTGTCTCTGGCACCGGACCTCGGGACACCGGTGTCGATGGCTCGGCTCCCGAGCGGGACCACCGAAACCGGCATCGCCGCCGGTCACATGGATCACACTGGTCTCCGGGCCGACAGGTGTCGCAAGGGTGGGCGCGAGTGGGCACTGGTCGCAGAGGTTGCAGGCGCTGGGGTCGGCGGGCGTCGCACAGGTCGGCACGGGTCGCACTGGCTGGCAGGGATCGCAGGTGTCGCAGGGATCGGCACGGGTCGCAGGGGATCGGCACGGACATTAGGGATCTCCCTACTGTGCACCGTCCGCCCAAAGGATCAGGCTCTTGACCATGGAATCACCGATCCTTTCGTACGCCGACGAGGTCTGGCGTGGTTCGGTGCGCCCCGAGGACGTGCCCTACGCGGAGCTGCGCCGCGACGGAGTGCAGGAGATCGCCTACGGCGTGGGAATGTGGCCGGCGTGCGGCAACGTGTACGTGGTCCGTGGCGAGGACGGGCTGGGTCTCTTCGACACGGGCGACGCCCACGAGGCCGAGCAGTCGTACCGCGCGATCAGGAAGTGGTCGGCCGAGCCGCTCAAATACGCGATCTTCTCCCGCAGCCGAGCCGACCGGCTGGCCGGGATGGAGGAGTTCGATGCCGAGCCGGGCCCTCGCCCGCTGGTGGTGGCGCAGGAGGGGCTGGCCCGCAGGCTCGCACAGCAGGGCAGGACGGCCGGATACAACGCGATCGTCGACCTGCGCGAGCAGGGCTTCCCCCGGATGGTCTGGCCACCGCCCCAGCGGCTCCCCGACCTGACCTACCGCGACCGGCTGTCCCTGTCGCTGGGCGACGTCACCTTCCAGCTCACCCACGCCCGTGGTGACACCGACGACGCCACCTGGGCGTTCCTGCCCGAGCGGGGCGTGCTGCTGACCGGCGATCTGTTCGCCTGGACGGTCCCGGGGGCGGGCGACCCGCAGCGAATCCAGCGCTATCCGGACGACTGGGCGGTGGCGCTGCGGGCCATGGCCGCACTCGACGCCGACCTGCTGCTCCCCGGGCGTGGGCTGCCGATCCGCGGGGCCGCCCGGGTGCGCCGGGCGCTCACCGACACGGCCGACTATCTCGACAGCCTGGTCGAGCAGACGCTCGATCTGATGAACGCCGGCGCCCGCCTGGACGAGATCCTGCACTCGGTCAAGCCGCCGCCCGCGCTCGCCGGGAGGCCCTATCTGCGTGAGCGCCACGACGAGCCCGAATTCATCGTGCGCAACATCTGGCGGCTGCACGGCGGCTGGCACGACGGCAACCCCGCCAACCTGAAGCCCGCACCGGACGCCGTGTTCGCTCGCGCGGTCGCCGAGCTCTCGGCGGGCGCGGCGTCGGTCGCGGGCCGAGCCGTCGCCGCGGCGGCCGACGGCGACCTGCGCCTGGCCTGCCAGCTCGCCGAACTTGCCGCGCAGGCCGAGCCCGAGAATCGAAGGGTGCACGAGATCAGGGCCCTCGTCTACGCGATGCGGGTCCAGCAGGAGCGCGGCTCGATCGCACGCGGCGTGTACGCCTGGGCCGCCGCCGAGTCACGCAGCAAGACCACCGGCATGGATCTGCTCGACGTCTACCACGACGTCGCCGAGGGCCGGATGTGGTGGCTGCCGAGCAAAACCAACTGAGGCGACCGAACCGAGCTGGCCGAACTGGGCCGGCCGAACCGAGCTGACCGAACTGGGCCGACCGAACCGAGCTGACCGAGCCGAGCTGGGCCGGCCGAGCGGTCGGCGGGCGCGTGGAGGGGAGCGCCCGCCGGCCCTGCCGGTAGCCTTCTTTCCGTGCTCGAACAGATCACGGCGACCCGGTACGTCGCGCCCCTGCGCGAGGGCGGGTCGCTGCCCGGAGTCGTCGAAGCCGACGACCTCGGCACGTACGTCGTCAAGTTCCGCGGTGCGGGGCAGGGGCGGCGGGTGCTCGTCGCCGAGATCGTCTGCGCCGAACTCGCCAGGCGGCTCGGCTTCGCCACGCCGGAGCTCAAGGTCATCGACCTCGACCCGCAACTCGGCGTCCGAGAGCCCGACGAGGAGATCCAGGACCTGCTCACCGCGAGCGCCGGGCACAACCTCGCGATCGACTTCCTGCCCGGAGCGCTCGGCTTCGACCCGCTCGCCTGGGAGCCCGACGCCGAGTTCGCCTCCCGAGTGCTGTGGTTCGACGCGTTCGTCCACAACGTCGACCGGAGCTGGCGCAACCCGAACCTGCTCGTCTGGCATGGCGGAGTGTGGCTGATCGACCACGGCGCGGCCCTGTGGTTCCACCACAACTGGCCGACGGCCGACCCGCGCCGCCGGTTCGACGGCCGCGACCACGTGCTCGCGCCGTTCGCGACGAAGCTGGAGCAGGCCGACGCGGACCTGGCCGGGCTCGTCACCCGCCCGCTGCTCGACGAGGTGACCGCGCTCGTGCCGGACGAGTGGCTCGAGGACGAGCCGGGCTTCGCTGACGCGCAGGCCGTACGGCAGGCCTACACCGAGCACCTGCTCGCCCGGGTCGCCGGGCCCCGCGACTGGCTACCGGACCCCGACATCACCACCGCCGCCGCTTCCGCACCGCGCCGCGGCGAGCCGAACGCGACGATCGGCGGTTTCTGGCGTGCGGCGCGAGAGGGCGGCCGATGAGCGACCTGGACGTCTACGAGTACGCGGTGATCCGCGTGGTGCCCAGCGTGGAGCGGGGCGAACTGGTCAACGCCGGGGTCATCCTCTACTGCCAGCCGCGCGGCTACCTGTGCGCCCGGGTCGAGCTGGACGAGGCCCGGCTGCTCGCGCTGGGCGGGCCGGTGGACCTGCCCGGCGTACGGCTCGCCCTGGCCGCCTACGAGCGGGCGTGCGGCGAGGAGGCGGGCCCCCTGTGCGGGGAGCCGCTGGGCGCACGGTTCCGCTGGCTCACCGCGCCGCGCAGCACGGTCGTGCAGACCGGGCCGGTGCACGCCGGGCTGACCGGCGACCCCGCGGCCGAGCTGGACCATCTGCTGACCCGGCTGGTGCGACCGGCGCAGGCCGGCCTCAGCGCTTAGAACAGCACAGTCACAACAGCGCGGTCAGGACAACCGCTCAGAACAGCACCGGTCAGAACAGCACGGACATGAACGTGTCGACCTCCTGGAAGCCCACCTTGCGGTAGACGGCCCTGGCCGGGAGGTTGAAATCGTTCACGTAGAGGGTGACGACCGGGGCGAAGTACTTCAGCGCCTGCTCGACCACGGCGGCCATGCCGGCCGCGGCGTGGCCGCGCCCGCGCAGGTCGGGGTGGACCCACACGCCCTGGATCTGGCACGCCTGCGGCGTCACCGCGCCGATCTCGGCCTTGAAGACCACCTGGCCGTCGTCGATGCGCGCGTACGATCGCCCGATGCGGATGAGCTCGGCGACCCTGGACCGATAGAGCGCTCCACCGTCGCCGTTGTCCGGCGAGACGCCCACCTCTTCGGTGAACATCGCCACGCAGGCGGGCAGCAGGATGCCGAACTCCTCCGGGCGGACCCTCCGTACGAGCGGGTCCGGCTCGACGGCGGGCGCGGAACTCGTGGCCATGACCGGCTGGGCCCACCGGATCGCCCGAGCCCCGCCCCAGTGCGGCTCCAGCCGCTCCCAGAGCTGTTCGACGGCACCGGCCGGGCCGACGATGGACGAGCAACGGCGGCCCTGCTTGCGCGCCCGGTCGGCGAAGGCGTGTACGGCCTCGCGGGTGGCGTTCACGGGCACCAGGTTGGCGCCCGCGTAGCACAGGGACACCAGCCCCCCGCGGGGGCCGTAGCCCCACATCTGACCGCCGAGCCGTGAAGGGCTGAGGCCGACGGCCCTGACCCGGGCCGCTACGAACACGTTGGCGACCGGATCGGTGTCGAGGAGCGCCAGCACCTCGTCACGATCGCTGTCGTCGAGCACGCGCGACGCCGATGTTCGCAGCATCACGGGCCCAGCCTACGCGAACGGTTCGCGTTTGGGAGGTATCGGCCCGGCCGGGCTCACCGCCGCACGGCCGAGACGTGGGACGCCGTTCCCGGCGCACCCGCCGCCACCTTCATCAGCGCGGCCCGCGGCTCCGGCTCGCCCGGGCAGGTCGCGTCGGCGCCCCGCGTGCCCTTGCGCTGCGGCAACAGCGCCGCGTCCCGCAGGTAGGCCGCCAGTTGACGGTCCACGCAGGCGTTCCCGGCGAGCGACACGCCGTGGTTGCCGCCGCCCGAGGTGAGCAGGCGCGCGGTCGGGAACAGGCGGCGCATGCGCAGCGCTCCCTCGTACGGCGTGGCGGCGTCGCGCTCGGCCTGGATCAGCAGGACGGGCGGCAGGTGCGGCGTGCCCACCTTGACCGGCGTGCCGCCCCTCTCCGGCCAGAAGGCGCACGGCGCGTTGTAGACGGCGTTGGGCCAGGCCATGAACGGCGCCTCGGCGTGCGCCCGGCGGGTGTCGGCCCGCCAGCGGTCCCAGGACCGGGGCCAGGCCGCGTCGCGGCACTCCACACCCAGGTAGACCGCGTAGGAGTTCTCCTCCTCCGCGTCGATCTCGGCCTCCAGGTGGAACAGCTTCACCAGGACCGAGGGGTCGCCGTTGCGGACGTAGGACGAGAAGGCCGCGCCGAGGTACGGCCACAGCCGGTCGCTGTAGGCGCCGTTGGAGAAGACGTCGTCCAGTTCGCTCGGGCCCACGACCCCGCCCGCGGGCTTGTCGTGCAGGCGGGAGCGCAGGGAGTACCACGCGAAGGACACCGCCGCCTGCGTCTTGCCCAGCTTGTAGACGTCGTCGTGCTCGGCCACCCAGGCGAGGAAGTCGCGGTGCCGCCGGTCGAAGCTGTGGTCCTGGGCGATGTTGGCCTCGTACCAGACGCCGTCGGGGTCCACCACGCTGTCGAGCACCAACCGGCGCACCCGCTGCGGGAACAGGGTGGCGTAGACCGCCCCCAGGTAGGTGCCGTACGAGTAGCCGAGGTAGCTGATCTTCTCCTCGCCGAGCGCCGCGCGCACCGCGTCCATGTCCCGCGCGGAATTCTCGGTGGTGAGGTAGGGCAGGAACCAGGCCCAGCGGTTGCCGCAGCCCTCGGCGTACTGTCTGGCCCGGTCGACCAGCACCTGCTCCTCGGCGTCGTTCTTCGGCACGTTGTCGGGACGGGGCGGCGCGTAGAAGCGGGCCGGGTCCACGCACGACATGGCGGGCTGGCTGGGCGCCACCCCGCGCGGCGCGAAACCGATGATGTCGAACCGCGCCGCGACGTCCTTGGGCAGCCGTGCCGCGGCGTATCTGGCCAGGCTCAGCCCCTCGCCGCCCGGCCCGCCGGGGTTCACCAGCAGCGCGCCGAGGTGGTTGCCGTCACGTGAGGCGGTGCCCTTGATCCGGTTGAGCGCCAGCGTGATCTGCTGGCCGTACGGCTCGCGGTAGTCGAGAGGGACCCGCAGCTCCGCGCACTCCTGCACCGGCTCCCGCCGGTCGGCCCGGCGGGCCGGCCGGGTCGGCCGGGCCGAGCCGAGGCCGAGCAGGCCGCCGGAGGCCGACTTCGTCTCCGGCGGGCACTGCTTCCATTCAAGCGGACGCTGCGGCGGCCCCCAGTGCCCCGTCCGGTCGGATCCGGCGGCCACCCCTTCCGGTCCGACCAGCCCGGCGACCAGCGTCGCGATGCCCGCGACCACACCAACGACCCGCTTCACCGCATTGCTCCTCTGCTTCCGAACAGCAGAGGAAAGCTTCGCGACGTGATCGGCCGGGTACGCTGCGTACTACCCGATCATTGCCATTGTGTAGTCAGAGCATTGCTATGTGTAATGCCTGGGTCAGCGGACGACGACCTCCGGACCGGTGGCCTCGTCGTCGAGGTCCACGTCGACGCCCATCTCCTCGGCCAGGCGCAGGGCCTCCTCGATGAGGGTCTCGACGATCTGCGACTCGGGAACGGTCTTGATGACCTCGCCCTTCACGAAGATCTGGCCCTTGCCGTTGCCGGAGGCGACACCGAGGTCGGCCTCCCTGGCCTCGCCGGGGCCGTTGACCACACAGCCCATGACGGCCACGCGCAGCGGCACCTTGAGCCCGGTCAGCCCGGCCTGCACCTGCTCGGCGAGCGTGTACACGTCCACCTGGGCCCGGCCGCAGGACGGGCAGGAGACGATTTCCAGGCCGCGCTCGCGCAGGCCCAGCGACTCGAGGATCTGCGTGCCGACCTTGACCTCCTCGACCGGAGGCGCCGACAGCGACACCCGGATGGTGTCGCCGATTCCCTCGGCCAGCAGCGCGCCGAACGCCACCGCCGACTTGATCGTGCCCTGGAAGGCCGGCCCCGCCTCGGTCACGCCGAGGTGCAGCGGGTAGTCGCAGCGCTGGGCGAGCAGCCGGTACGCCTGGATCATGACGACCGGGTCGTTGTGCTTGACCGAGATCTTGATGTCGCGGAAGCCGTGCTCCTCGAACAGGGAGCACTCCCACAGCGCCGACTCGACCAGGGCCTCCGGGGTGGCCTTGCCGTACTTCTGCAGCAGGCGCGGGTCGAGCGAGCCGGCGTTGACGCCGATCCTGATCGGCACGCCGGCGTCGGAGGCGGCGCGGGCGATCTCGCCGACCTTGTCGTCGAACTTCTTGATGTTCCCTGGGTTCACCCGGACGGCCGCGCACCCAGCCTCGATCGCCGCGAAGACGTATTTGGGCTGGAAATGGATGTCGGCGATGACCGGGATCTTGGACTTCTTCGCGATGGCCGGCAGCGCGTCGGCGTCGTCCTGCGAGGGGACCGCGACGCGGACGATCTGGCAGCCGGCGGCGGTGAGCTCGGCGATCTGCTGCAGTGTGGCGTTGACGTCGGCGGTCAGCGTGGTGGTCATGGACTGCACCGAGACCGGCGCGTCCCCGCCGACGGGGACCGAGCCGACCATGATCTGACGTGACACCCGCCGCTTGGCGATCGGCTGGGTCCGTACGGCGGGAATCCCGAGATCAACAGACATTTCTGCACCTTGTGTAATAGGCGACACCCGATGGAGGGGCCCTCCCAGTCTAAGGAGTGCCGGGAGGGCGGACGGCCCGAAACCTTTTCACGACGAATGAAGGTTTCATGACCCGCGCCTGAAGGTAGAGCCGTCACCTGCACGGACGGGCGCCGTGGCCGCGGGTGGGTGGGCAGGCGGCAGAGGCCGACCTAAAGTCCGAATCGCGTGAGCGCTCTCGCACCACCTGGTCGGTTAGTCAACGGCTGTCCCCCCGGGCCGACGTGCTCGCGCCGTCGGCGGTGCCGTGCTGCACCACGAGTGCGGCAGCCATGACCACGCGAAAGGGTAGCCCGTGGGTAGACCACGAAGAAAACCAACGAAAGCGACGATCGGGCTGATCGTCGCCGCGCTGTCCGCCCTCGTCTCCGCCGTCGTGCTCGCCTCCCCGGCGTCCGCGCACGGCGCGATGATGACGCCGGGCAGCCGTACCTACCTGTGCTGGAAGGACGGCCTGACCCAGAACGGCGCCATCCAGCCGAAGAACCCGGCCTGCGCGGCCGCGGTCGCGAAGAGCGGGGTCAACGCGCTGTACAACTGGTTCGCCGTGCTGCGGTCGGACGGCGCGGGCCGCATGTCCGGCTTCATCCCGGACGGCCAGCTGTGCAGCGGCGGCGCCGTCGTGTACGACTTCAGCGGCTTCGACCTCGCCCGCAACGACTGGCCGGTCACCCACCTCACGTCCGGGGCGACCATCCAGATGCGGTACAACAAGTGGGCCGCCCACCCGGGCACGTTCCGGTCGTACATCACGAAGGACTCCTGGAGCCCCACCCGCCCGCTGGCGTGGAGCGACCTGGAGTCCACGCCCTTCGACAGCGTCACCGACCCGCCGAGCGTCGGCTCGCCGGGCAACGCGGACGCCTACTACTACTGGAACGCCAGGCTGCCGTCCGGCAAGTCCGGACGCCACATCATCTACTCGGTGTGGCAGCGCTCGGACAGCAACGAGACGTTCTACAACTGCTCGGACGTCGTCTTCGACGGCGGCAACGGCGAGGTGACCGGCGTCGGCGACCCGGGCAACCCGCCCACCAGCCCGAGCCCCAGCCCGGCCGTCTCCCCGTCGGCGTCACCGTCCCCCGCCACCTCGCCCAACACCTCGCCCAGCCCGAGGGTCAGCCCCTCGGCGTCTCCGACCGGCGGCCCCGGCGGCTGCTCGGCCACCTACAAGGTCGCCAGTTCGTGGGGCAGCGGCTTCCAGGGTGAGGTGACGGTGAAGGCCGGCTCCTCGTCCATCGGCGGCTGGACCGTCAAGTGGACCCAGCCGAGCGGCGTCACGATCACGCAGGTCTGGAACGGCACGCTCAGTCAGTCCGGTAGCGACGTCAGCGTGAAGAACGTGAGCTACAACGGCAGCCTGGGCGCCGGCGCCTCGACCACGTTCGGCTTCCTGGCCAACGGGTCGAGCGGCAGCACCCCGTCGCTGACCTGCTCGGCGGCCTGACCCCGCCGGCCCGCGGCGCGGCCCGCCTGACCCGGGTCGCGCCAAGGGCAGGGAGTGTCTGGCACATGCTGCCCGTTGCGAGCGGGGTCCAGGTGGATGCATCGCAAGGCGGAGGAGGAGCCGATAACAGCGTTATCGGCGACGACAACGCAGCGAGGCGCCGCCTGGGCCACGCGCAGCAGGGCTTGATTTACCAGGCACGACCTAGCTCGTCAGCTCGGCCGCCCGCGCCCTCGCCCACGCGTCCGCCGTGAGGACCTCCTCCACGGACGCCGCCGGACCGGGGGTGTGGGCGGCCACCACGCGTTCCACCGTGTCCACGATGCCGAGGAACGGCAGGGCGCCCTTCAGGAACGCCTCCACGCACACCTCGTTCGCCGCGTTGTAGACCGCCGGCGCCGTGCCGCCCAGGGCGCCCACGTGGCGGGCCAGCGCGACCGACGGGAACGCCTCGTCGTCGAGCGGCTCGAAGGTCCAGGTGTGGGCGGTGGTCCAGTCGACCGCCCGGGCCGCGCCGGGCACCCGCTCGGGGTAGGCCAGCGCGAGCGAGATGGGCAGCCGCATGTCGGGCGGGCTCGCCTGCGCGATCGTCGAGCCGTCGGCGAACTCCACCATCGAGTGGATGATCGACTGCGGGTGGACCACCACCTCGATCCGGTCGAACCCGATGTCGAACAGCAGATGGGCCTCGATCACCTCCAGGCCCTTGTTCACGAGCGTCGCCGAGTTCACCGTGATGACCGGGCCCATGCTCCAGGTCGGGTGGTTGAGCGCCATCTCCGGCGTCACATCCGTCAGCTCAGCCCGCTTCCTGCCCCGGAACGGGCCGCCGCTCGCCGTCACCACCAGCCGCCGTACGGCCGCCGGGTCGGCCCCGCCCGGCCCGGCCGCCCACAGGCACTGGGCGAGCGCGGAGTGCTCGGAGTCCACCGGGATCATCTGCCCCGGCCCGGCCAGGCGCTTGACCAGCGGGCCGCCGACGATCAGCGACTCCTTGTTGGCCAGCGCGAGCACCCGGCCCGCCTCCAGCGCGGCGAGCGTGGAGGTCAGTCCCAGGGCCCCGGTGATGCCGTTGAGCACGATGTCGCAGGGCGACGCCGCGACCTCCGCCACCCCCTCCGGGCCCGCCAGCACCCTCGCCCGCGCGCCCGCCGCCGCCAGGGCCTCGCGCAGCGCCGGTACGGCCGCCGGGTCGGCCACCGCCACCGTCTCGACCCCGAAGTCGGCCGCCTGCCTCGCCAGCAGGTCGACCCGGCCACCGCCCGCGGCGAGCGCGGTCACGCGGAACCGCCCGGGAGCGTTGGCGACGACGTCGAGAGCCTGGGTGCCGATGGAGCCGGTCGAACCCAGCACGACGACAGACCGGGGCTGCGGCAGGGATTGGGAGCTCATTCCCTCATTGTCGCCGAGACGACCCGCGGGCCCGCAACGGCACAGGCCGTACGCGGAACGGCCGGAGCTGAAGAGGAAGGTACTGCGCAGAAAGATGCAGGGGGGAAACCAGCACATATATGACCGAATCTGCCCATAACCGTATAGGCGGATTGCGAGAAATCCGGTTGAAGGCGTCGCTACTTTCCCGCGTCAGGACATCCCGACACGCGTCAGGCATCCCGACACGGAGGTAGGCATGCACCCCACGGCACGACGTCTCGCCGTTCTCTCGGTCCCCGCCCTCGCGGCGGCGGGGGCGATGCTCCCCGCCACGCACGGCGCCGCGGCGGCCGTGACGGGAACCGTCACGCAGTCGGCCGCCGCCGGCCCCAGGCCCGCCGTTCACGAGGCGGCCGACACGACGACCGAGCAGCGTACGGTCAAGAAGTTCTGGACCGTCGCGCGGATGGAGGCGGCCGAGCCGCTGGACGCCCCCGGCACCGGCGACCGTCACTTCGCGGCAGCCGGCTCCGCGTCCGACTCCGCGTCCGACTCCGCGGCGGAATCCGCGCCCGGTTCCGCGCCCGCCGACGCGTCCATGCAGCGGCCCGCGACGGTCGCCCCCACCCTGACCGCCGCCAAGGGCTCGGCCGCCGACGCGACCTATGCCTCGTCGCGGACCTCCGGCTCCTCCTGGACGGCGGGCGGGACGGTGACGAAGACGACGGGCAGGGTGTTCTTCACGGTCACGGCCGGATCGGACGCCGGTCGGAACGCCTCCTGCTCGGGCACCGCCGTCACCAGCGCCAACAAGAGCGTGGTCATCACCGCGGGGCACTGCGTGAAACTGAACGGCGCCTTCCACGCCAACTGGGTCTTCGTCCCCGGCTACGACCAGGGCAACCGGCCCGACGGCACCTGGCCGGCGACCACCCTGCTCACCACCTCGCAGTGGAACTCCGGCGAGAACATGAACTACGACGTCGCCGCCGCCGTCGTCGCGCCGCAGGGCGGCAAGAGCCTCACCGACGTCGTCGGCGGTCAGGGCGTCGCGTTCAACCAGCCGCGCGGGCGCCAGACGTACGCCTTCGGCTACCCGGCGGGCGCGCCGTACGACGGGTCGAAGCTGGTCTACTGCAGCGGACGGACGTTCGACGACTTCCTCAGCTCGCAGGACCAGGGGCTGAGCTGCGGCATGACCGGCGGCGCCAGTGGCGGCCCGTGGTTCCTCAACTTCAGCGCGAGCACCGGCAGCGGCCTGCTCAACTCGGTGAACAGCTTCAAGTACAACTTCGCGTCCTACTGGATGTTCGGTCCCTACTTCGGCCCGGAGGCCGAGGCGGTCTACAACACGGCCCAGAACACGACCCTCACCTGATTCACGGAAAGTAACCACAAGAACACCTCTCGTGGTCCACACTCGGGAGCCATGACTCCGAGCCTCCCCTTGCTTGCCGTCACCGCCCTCGTCACCGGACTCCTGGCAGTCCCCGACCGGGAGGTCTCCCCGATCGGAGACGTCGTGGAGCACGTGGCCGGGCACGCCTCCGGGACTTACTGGACACCGCAGCGGATGGCGCGGGCGGTCCCGATCGGGCTGCTGGGGGACCTGCGGAAGATCACCGCCGCCCGGCCCGGCACCTCGTCGCTGCTTCCGCCGGCCGCTCCCCCGGAGTCGGTGCTGCCGCCCGTCGCCCGGGCCGCCCTGCCGCCGGCCGCCGGGCTGGTCGTCGCGCCCGGTCAGGCGGCGCGACGACCCGACGGAACGACCCGGGCAAGCAGGACACGGCAGGCGGCGGCGATGCCCCCGGCCACCACGAGCGGCACGCGCTGGGCGGCGGGCGGTTCGGTGACGAGGACCACCGGCAGGGTCTTCCTCACGCTGAACGGGGTGGACTTCTCCTGCTCCGCCAGCGCCGTGCGCAGCGCGAACAGGGACCTGGTCGTCACCGCCGGGCACTGCGTCAAGGACGGCGCCGGGGACTGGGCGGAGAACTGGACCTTCGTCCCCGGATACGACGAAGGGCGGCAGCCGTACGGCGCCTTCCCGGCACGGCGGATGTTCGTCGCGGGCCCCTGGTCGCGCTCCGGGAACGACGACTACGACGTGGGCATGGTCGCCGTGGACGACCTCGACGGGCAGCACCTGACCGACCTGGTGGGCGGGCAGCCCGTCGCCTTCGACCCGCCCCGCAGCCGCCGGACCTACGGTTTCGGGTTCCCCGCCGACCCTCCGTACGACGGCGAGCGACTGCTCTACTGCGCGGGCGTCCCCCACGGCGACCCGCAGGGGCAGACCCGCGACCAGGGCCTGCGCTGCGACCTCACGGCGGGGGCCAGCGGCGGGCCCTGGCTCAGCGGCTTCGACCCGGCCTCCGGCCGGGGCACGCTGACGTCCGTCAGCAGCTTCAAGTACAGCAACGACCACCGCACGATGTACGGCCCCTACTTCGGCGCCGCCGTACGCGACCTGTTCCGCACCGCCGAGCGGGCGTGACGGGCTAGAAGAAGACGGGGGTACGCGAGTCGATCCGCCGGAGGAAGGCCCACCAGGTCCACGTCTGGACCGCCAGCACGAGCGGGATCACTACCACGAGGAACCCGGCCAGCGCGTCCAGAGCGGACCAGACGGCGAGTGAACGCCCGGCGACCGGCTCCAGGCGGAGGCCGACGAGCACCGCCGGGGCGGCCGCCGCGAGCGCGGTCAAGGCCAGCGCGATGCGGGGCCGGGCCGCCACGATCCTGGCCGAGACGACCAGGGCGATCATGGCCGTCGCCTCGGCGGCGACCGCCGGCGTTCCCTGCGAGGGCGCTCGCGCGAGGAGACCGGCCCCCAGCAGGACGGCGTACGCCGCGGCGGCCGGCAGGGCCAGGCGGCGGACCACCCGCAACGGACCCCCGATCAGGTCCACGGGCAGGCGCACGACGAGAAACGTGGCACCGTGGACGAGGAGGACGACGGTCACGGTCAGCGCCCACAGCAGCGGATACCAGCCGAAGGGCATCCGGACCGGCTCCGACCCCGGCGTCGTGGTCACCACGTTGCCGACCAGGAGTCCGAGCGCCACCGCGAAGGCTCCGCTCGCCCCGGTGAGTACGCGGTCCCACCCGCGCCGCCAGCCCGGCCTCTCCAGCCGGCTCCGGAACCATACGGCGGCGTCCCTGACCGTCCAGAGCACCAGCACGACCGCGATTTGGTGGTAATGAGTGCGGAACAGCGGCCCCTCCAAGCGGGGCAGCACGGCCAGGAACGTCGCCACCGTGACCACCAGCCACACTTCGTTCCCGAGGAAGAACGGACCGAACGCGGTGACCGTGGCGCGCCGCGCCCGCTCCCCGGGTCCGCCGGCGCGCAGCAGCATGCCGGCGCCGATGACCGTGCCGTCCAGCACCAGGTAGACGCCGAACAGCGCACCGAGCAGGCCGTACCAGAATGCTTCCACACGTACTCCCGGATGCTCGACGACGTCAGATCATGGTCGTGCCGACCGGCCCGGCTGGTTCGGCCTGGGCGAGGGGCGTGCCGAAGGCTCCGTCCTCCGGTCCCCGCCGGGCGAAGCGGGCGATCAGCCAGTAGCCGGTGACCGCGAGCACCAGCATCACCCCGGCCGTCGCCAGGAAGACCGCGAGAACGACGTTCTCGGGCATGGGCGTCACCGCCTGCTCGGTGGTGAGCAGGCCGTAGACGGCCCAGGGCTGGCGGCCCACCTCCCGCACCAGCCAGCCGGCCACGACCAGCCCGAACGGAACCGGGATCGCCGCGACCAGGACGCAGAGAGGCACGCGAAGCCGGATGATCCAGTCGCGGAAGAGCAACGCCACCAGAGCCACGGACAGGAGCACCAGCCCGAATCCGGTCCGCAGCATGACCTGGTAGGCGACGCCGATCCATTCCGGCGGCGCCTGGTCACCGGGGCCGATCATTTCCAGCACCGCGAGCTTCATCGGCTGGGTGTCCTCGATGACGACGAGTTGCAGCATTCCCCAATGGACGGTGGCGAGCGTCCCGACGGGCAGAACCGCGACGGCCAGGCGCAGCGAACGCCGGAAGAACGCCGCGTCGCCGGTGCGCTTGAGGAGGTGCCAGGCGCTCACGCCCGCCACGAACATCGAGCCGACGATCAATGAGGCGAACACCACGTGCAGGAAGGCGTCGCCCAGGTTGGGGTTGCGCAGCAGCGCTCCGAACCCGGCGAGACGGCGGCCCCCCGCGTCCTGCGCCCCGACCGGGTGCTGGAGAAACGCGTTGGCGGCGAGAATCCACAGCGCCGACACGTAGGCGGAGATCCCGACCAGCCAGATGAGGACCAGGTGGGTTTTCCTGCCGAGCACGCCCCAGCCGAAAATCCAGGCGCCGAGAAGCGTCGACTCGACGAAGAAAGCGGTCAGGGTCTCCAATGCCAGAGCGCCACCGAACGCGTCGCCGAAACCCTTCGTCAGGGTGCTCCAGTTCAGCGCGAATTGCAGTTCGACGACGATGCCGCCGATGATGCCCACGCCGTAGTTGACGACGTACAGCCGGCCCCAGAACTTCGTCATACGCTCGAACGACATGTTGCCGGTGACGACGTACGCGGTCTCCATGGCGATCACGAAAACAACGAGGCCGAGCGACAGCGTGACGAAAAGGAAGTGGATCGAAGCGGTGGTCGCGAACTGAAGGCGGGCGATCGTCGCCACGTCCATCACCCCTCCGGCGTCGGCACGGTCCCGGCAGTGGAAATCCCCTGGCGACGAGCCTTCCGCGTGCCCGGCCCCCTGTCATCGCGCCGTGGTCGCCCGGCGCGTACAACCTGGGGGAGGAATTCGCGCCCCTGCGATGTCCGGCAGCGGTACGGCGGATACTCCCGTGGAATGATCCGCCGGCGCTTGCGACGTCATACGGTGAATCAAGTGGGTCGTGAGAGCTTGCGCCGGATGCCCAGGGCGTTCGTCGTCGACTGCGCCTTGTCATTCGCCGTCGCCGTCTCCACCGTCCTCACCAGCGTCATAGCCGGGGGCCGGGCGGAGCAGAGCCCGCCGGCCTGGGTCGGCCACCTGTTATTGGTCGTAGCCGCCGTGTTCCTTGTGGCGCGACGCCGATTCCCGCCGCTGGTGATGGTCCTCACCATGCTGGTGTCGCTTGTGTATTTCGGCCTCGGATTCGGAACCGGCGCCTTCACCGTCGCGCCGGCCCTGGCCGTCTACACCGCGATCACCGCCAAGCACAGGATCGCCGGATTCACGGGCGCGGCCGTCTATCTCGTCATCGTGCTGCTGGCCGATCGCTCCGGCGGACAGCGGGACGTCTCCGAAGGGAACGTCTGGATGGTCATCTGGATTCTGGTGATCGTCGTTGTGGGCGAGGTGTCGCGCGGCAGGGCCGAACACCTGCGAGGGGTCGCGGAACAGGCGGCACGAGCCGAACTCACCCGTGAGATGGAGGCACAACGGCGGGCCGACCAGGAGCGCCTGCGCATCGCGCGCGAACTGCACGACGTGCTGGCGCACAACATCTCGGTGATCAGCATCCAGGCGGGCGTCGCCGAGCATCTCCTGCACAGGGATCCCGACAAGGCCCACGCCGCAGTGACGACGATCAGGCACGTGACCAAGGACGTGCTGGTCGAACTGCGCTCGATCCTCGACGTGCTCCGCCGCGTCGACGAAGCCGGCGAGATCTTCCCTCCGTCCGGCGTCGAGGGCATCGAGCGACTGGCGGGCCTTGCGGCTGCCGGCGGCATCACGGTCGACCTCGACGTCCGGGGCCGGGCGAGCCGGGTGCCCGCGGACGTCGGCCTGGCCGCCTACCGCATCGTCCAGGAGTCGCTGACCAACGTGATCAGGCATTCCGGTGCGGCGCACGCGAGTGTCGTCGTCCATGTGAACGAGGCCGACGTGCTGATTCGCGTGCGGGATGACGGGCGGGGCGCCCCGGGGGACGACGTCCGCGCCGGCAACGGAATAGCGGGGATGACGGAGAGGGTGAGAGCGATGTCCGGCACGATCACGGCCGCGCCCGCGGATGAGCGCGGCTTCGTGGTGGAGGCGCGGTTACCGTTGCGGCGGCCCGAGCCGTGATCCGCGTCCTGCTGGCAGACGACCAGCCGCTCGTGCGCATGGGACTGCGCGTGCTGCTCGACTCCGAAGACGACATCGAGGTGGCGGGGGAGGCGAGCCGGGGCGACCAGGCGGTCGAGATGGCCGTCTCGCTCCGGCCGCACGTCGTCCTCATGGACGTCCGCATGCCGGGAGTGGACGGCATCGAGGCCACCCGCAGGATCGCGGGGGACCCGCGCCTCGACCATGTCCGTGTCGTCATCCTCACCACGTTCGAGAACGACGAGTACATCTTCAGGGGGTTGCGCGCGGGCGCCGTCGGGTTCCTGGTCAAGGACATAGAGCCGACCGGCCTGCTGGAGGCGGTGCGCGTGGTGGCGGCGGGCGACGCCCTGCTGTCCCCCGCCGTGACCCGGCGGCTGATCGAGGAGTACGTCGACCGCAGCGGCGACCCGGTCCACTTCCCGGAGCTGGAGTACCTCACCGAGCGGGAGCGTGAGGTGCTCGTGCTGGTCGCGCGTGGACTGTCCAACAACGAAGTAGCCGGCTCCCTCCGGTGCAGCCCCGCGACCGCCAAGACGCACGTCAGCAGGATCATGACGAAACTCGCCGCCCGGGACCGGGTCAGGCTCGTCGTCATCGCGTACGAGTCGGGGCTGGTGCGACCGGGGTGGAAGGTCGGTTGAGGGGTCAGAACGGCGACAGCGGCTCGGCGTTGTCCTCGTCCACGATGTCGGCGGCGGACCGGACGATCAGGGGGTCGGGCTCGCCCACGACCGAGGGGTCCTTGTCGTCGTAGTCGTACAGGGACAGGACGTAGCGCATCGCCTCCAGCCTGCCGCGCTTCTTGTCGTTGCTCTTGATGATCGTCCAGGGGGCGTCCTCGGTGTCGGTGTTGAGGAACATGTCCTCCTTGGCCCGGGTGTACTCGTCCCACAGGTCCAGCGAGGCGATGTCCATCGGCGACAGCTTCCACTGCCGCACGGGGTCCACCTGGCGGATGACGAACCGGGTGCGCTGCTCGGCCCGCGACACCGAGAACCACAGCTTGACCAGGCGGATGCCGTCGCGCACGAGCATCCGCTCGAACAGCGGCGCCTGGTACATGAACTCCATGTACTCCTCCGGAGTGCAGAAGCCCATGACCCGCTCGACCCCGGCCCGGTTGTACCAGGACCGGTCGAACAGCACGATCTCCCCCGCGGCCGGAAGGTGCTCGACATACCGCTGGAAGTACCACTGGGTGCGCTCGCGCTCGCTGGGCTTCTCCAGCGCCACGACGGTCGCACCACGGGGGTTGAGGTGTTCCATGAAGCGCTTGATGGTGCCGCCCTTGCCGGCCGCGTCCCGTCCCTCGAACAGGATGACCAGGCGGCCGCCGGTGTCCTTCAGCCAGTACTGCAGCTTCAGCAGCTCGATCTGCAGCAGCCGCTTCTGCCGGTCGTACTCCTGCCGGGAGATGCGGTGGTCGTACGGGTAGTGCTCGCGCCAGGTGTCCACCGGGCCGCCGTCGGCGCGCACGAGGACGGGATCGTCGTCATCGTCGTCCAGCACCTTCAGCCCCGGTGTGCGGCGCAGCAGTTCGACCCCGTCGGGATGCTCCCCTACCTGCGGTGATACTTCCGGCATCTCAGCGTCCCGTTCACTCGGCCAGCATGTCCGCGGACGTCCCGCTGCCCTGCGCCGGGTGCCGTACACCCGGCTTGCGGCGAGCGCGGCTAGTTCACCTACGGATCCGCCGGGAACGTCACGGCGACCTCGAGGCCGCCGCCGGGGTTCGGGCGCGCTCGTACGGCGGCCCCGTGCGCCGTCGCGATCGACGCGACGATCGACAGCCCGAGCCCCGCGCCCTGCCCTCGGGTCGTGTGCAGGCGCCGGAAGGGCGCGAAGAGGTCGCCGAAGCGTTCGGCCGGCACCTCGGGACCGGTGTTGCGGACCGTCAGCACACCCCCGGCGAGCGTCACCTCGACGGCTCCTCCGGGGTGGTTGTAGCGGACGGCGTTGTCGACGAGGTTGGTGACGAGCCGATTCAGCAGGACCGGGTCACCGTAGACGAGGAACGGCTCCTCAATCCGCGCGGTCACCGACACCTCGTCCGCGTCCGTCTCGGCCAGGACGAGACGGACGACCTCGTGGAAGGCAACGGGAGCCCGCCACTGCAGGCCGTGCTCGGCCTGGGAGAGGACCAGCAGCGCGTCGATGAGGCCCTCGATCCGGTGGTTGTGGAACAGGAGCTTCTCGCGGATCTCGCCGACGTCCTCGGGCAGGCCGATCTCGATCGCCGTCCGCTGCACGGCCAGCGGAGTGCGCAGCTCGTGGGACGCGTTCGCGATGAACCGCCGCTGCCCCTCGACCGAGCGCTCCAGCCGGTCGAGCATGGCGTCGAAGGTGTCGGCCAGCTCCTTCAACTCGTCCCGCGGCCCGCCGAGGGCGATCCGCTCGTGCAGGGTGGACAGGGACAGCCGCTGCGCGGTGGCGGTGATCCGGTGGACGGGCCGCAGGATCCGCCCCGCGATCACCCAGCCCACGACCACCGACACCAGAGTCAGGACCCCGATCGCCAGCACGCTCACGTCCCACTGATAGTGGATCACCTCCCGCGCCAGCTCGGACAGCGGCGGGAACGGCTCCACCTCAGGTCCGGGGAGCGGGGCGACCGGGGCCGGGGGTGCCCCTCCCAACCCCGGCGGGCGAAAGCTCTCGATCCGCGAGTGCAGCGCCTGCCGCAGCAGCGTGTTGACGATGACCAGCAGCACGACGGAGGTGAGCAGGAAGAGCCCCGAGTAGATCAGCGTGAGTCGTACCCGGACCGTCGTCACAGCAGGTATCCGGCGCCGGGGACGGTCTGGATGCACGGCGGGTCGCCCAGCTTCGCGCGCAGGCGGCTGACCACGACCCGCACCACGGTCGTGAAGGGGTCGGCGTTCTCGTCCCACGCCTCCTCCAGGAGCCGCTCGGCGCTCACCACCGCGCCCTCCGCCCGCATCAGCACCTCCAAGACGGCGAACTCCTTGAGCGACAGGTGCAGGTGCCGGCCGTCCCTGGACGCCTGGAGCCGGTGCGTGTCGAGCACGATCCCGTGCCGGGTCAGCACCGGGGGCACCTGGTCCCGGCTGCGCCGTCCCAGCGCCCGCACCCGCGCGACCAGTTCGGTGAAGTCGAAGGGCTTGGGCAGGTAGTCGTCGGCTCCCATGCCGAGGCCGGCGACCCGCTCCGGCACCGACGACGCCGCCGTCATCATGAGGATCCGCGTACGGCTCCCGCGCGCCACCAGCTCGCGGCACACGAGGTCGCCGTGCAGCTCGGGCAGGTCGCGGTCGAGCACGAGGACGTCGTAGTCGCTCACCGCCAGCCGCTCGGCCGCGGCGGCCCCGTCGTACACCACGTCGACCGCCATGGCGTGGCGGCGCAGTCCCATCGCCACGAGGTCGGCCAGGTCGCGCTCGTCTTCGGCCACGAGTACCCGCATGCCGACGTTCGTAGCCGAAGCGGGGTAACAGCGGCGTTAACGGTTCCGTTCACGGCCGTGCAACCCACCTCCGGCCACGCTGATGGGCATGATCAGAACTCTCTGCGCCGCCGTCCTGCTGGCCGCCGGCACCCTGTCCGCTGCTCTCCCGGCCACCGCCGCGCAGGCCGCCGCCGTGCGGGTCACCACGGGCGGCGGGTGTGTCAGGATCACCGCGCCACCGCCCGAGTCCGCGCCGCCGACGTCGGTGAACACGCTCCGGCAGGCGTACGAGTGCGTGCTGGACAACTACTACAGCGGGCCCGTGCTGGATTCGAAGGTCCTGCTGCGGGACGCCCTCGCGGCGTACACCCAGGATCTGATGCGGCGCGGCGCCGACAAGGCCGGCCTCCGCCTGCCCGAGCTGACGGGGAACCGCGACGCCGACTGGGCCGCTTTCGCCGACGTGATCGGCACCGGCGACCCGGACGCGCTGCGCGCCGCGATCATCGGGATGGTCGCCGGACTCCACGACGACCACGCCCGGGTGGACAGACCCGCTCCCCCGCCGGAGGGCGGGCCGACCGGCACGGGCATCGCGGGCCTGTCGGCCGCGCAGGGCCCACGATTGGACCCGGCGGCCCGGCCGCCGCTGTTCATCACCCGCGTCCTGCCCCGCAGCCCGGCCGACAAGGCCGGCATCCGGCCCGGCGACATCATCGAGAAGGTCGACGGCGTACCGGCGTTCATCGGGGACAAGGTGAACCAGAGCCTCATCGACGCGTTCGCCTCGGACACGGTACGGCTCACGCTGAAGCGGCCCACGACAGGACGCGTCAGAACCGTGCAGCTCACCGCGGGTCCCCTCGAAGTGCAGGAGCGGGCGGTGACGTCGAAGACGCTCCCCGGCGGCGTCACCTACGTCAAGGTGCCCGGGTTCTTCGAGGGCGCGGCCGACCAGGTCATCGCCAAGTTGAAGGGCACGTCGAAGGCCGCGGTCATCGACCTGCGCGGCAACGGCGGCGGGTCGCCGCGCGAGGTGACCCGGCTGCTCGGCGCGTTCGCGCACGGCAAGATCACCAGCTATTTCTGCCCCCTCAAGGGGGGCTGCGCGGCCAACCGCACCGACGACACCGTGCCGCTGCTCGGGCTGCGCCTGGTCGTGCTCACCGACCGCGCGTGCGCCTCGGCCTGCGAGGACTTCAGCGCGGCCGTGAAGGACAACGGCCTGGGCGCGCTCGTCGGGACCCGCACCGCGGGGGCCGTCTCCGGGCCGGCCGAGCCGTACCTTCTCGACGACGGCGGTGTGCTGCTGCTGCCCAAGGTCCGGCACCTCGGCCCCGCCCGCGAGCTCATCGACACGATCGGCGTGCCGGTCGATCACGAGGCCCCCATGACGGCCCTCGATCTGGCCAAGGGGCGCGACCCCGGCCTCGCCACGGCGCTGAGTCTCCTCTGACGGCGCCGGTTTCCCAAGACGAGGGGCCCGGGGGACGTGGTCCCCCGGGCCCCTTCGGACGCGTGGTTCTACAGCGTGAGGCCGGTGAGCACCATGACCTTCTCGTAGGTGAGGTCCTCCATGGCCGAGCGGAGCCCCTCGCGGCCCACGCCCGACTCCTTGACCCCGCCGTACGGCATCTGGTCGGCCCGGTAGGACGGCACGTCGCCGATGATGACGCCGCCGACCTCGAGCTCGCGGTTGGCCCGGAAGGCGACGTCCAGGCTGCGGGTGAACACCCCGGCCTGCAGGCCGTAGCGGGAGTCGTTGACCGCGGCGAACGCCTCGTCGACCGAGGCGACCCGCTGCACGATCATGACGGGCCCGAAGACCTCCTCGCAGGCCACCTTGGCGTCGGCGGGCACGTCGGCCAGCACGGTGGGGGCGACGGTCGCGCCGTCCCTGGTGCCGCCCGCCAGCAGGCGCGCCCCGGCCGAGACGGCCTCGTTGACCCAGCTCTCCACGCGGATCGCGGCGTCCTCGCTGACGAGAGGACCGACCTGCGTCTTGTCGTCCGCGGGGTCGCCCGTCACGAGCGCGCCGACGGCGGCGACGAGCTTGTCGGTGAACGCGTCGGCGACCGTGTCCTCCACGATCACGCGCTGCACCGCGATGCAGCTCTGGCCCGCCTGGTAGTTGGAGAACAGCGCCACGCGGCTCGCCGCCCAGTCGAGGTCGGCGTCGGCCAGCACGACCGCGGCGGCGTTGCCGCCGAGTTCGAGCGTGACGTGCTTGCGCGGCACGCTGTCCATGATCGAGTAGCCGACCGGGCCGGACCCGGTGAAGGAGACGACCGGCAGCCTGGGGTCCTGCACGAGAGAGGCCGCCCGGTCGTTGGGCACCGGCAGCACGGAGAACATGCCCTCGGGCAGGTCGGTCTCGGCCAGGATCTCGCCGAGGACGAGCGCCGACAGCGGGGTCGCGGGCGCGGGCTTCACCACGATGGGCGCGCCCACGGCGATGGCGGGAGCGACCTTGTGCGCCACCAGGTTGAGCGGGAAGTTGAACGGCGTGATCGCCAGCACGGGGCCGTACGGCACGCGGGAGACGTAGGCGAGCCGTCCCTGCGCCGCCGGCTCGGTGTCGAGCCGCTGCACCTCGCCGCTGAAGCGGCGTGCCTCCTCCGCGCCGAAGCGGAACGTCGAGATCGCGCGGCCCACCTCGCCGCGCGCCCAGAAGATCGGCTTGCCGTTCTCCGCGCTGATCAGGCGGGCGATCTCCTCGGCGCGCTCGGTCAGGCGCCGGGCCACGTGGGCCAGCGCCTCGGCGCGTACGTGGATGGGCAGCGCGGCGGCCTGCTTGCGTACGGCGTCCGCGGCGGCCACGGCCTGCTCGACCTGCTCGGGGGTCGGCACCGAGTGGACGCCGACGACCTGGCCGTCGTGGGAATTGGTCACGGCCTGCTCGGCGTCCCCGGTCGCGGGGCGCCCGGCGAGCCAGAAGGGGCGGGGTTCGGAAGTGCGGCCTACGTCCATGTCTTCACGCTATGCCACCTGGTGGGAGCCGGTCGCTACTCCGGACGGGCCAATCACCGCCCCCCGCCGCGCCATCATGGACAACTCCTCACATGTCACAGATGCGCGGCAATTTCATGATGTTTTCTGTTTCACTGCGGTTTGAAAGCCGAGCGGCATGGTTAAGTCATCATCCGGGTCTGTCGCGGGACCCCCAATATGAGAAGGGCTCGTCGCTGATGGGTACGCCGGCGCCGCTCGGTCTTCAGGGTGCCTACGCACGTGGCCATCGCAGCAACTACGACGAGCTGCGCACCCGTCTCCTCGACGTCGCCAACGACCTGCTCGCCAAGGCCGGGCCGGAGAGCCTCACCGTACGCAGGATCGCCGCCGAGGCCGGCTGCTCCACCCAGGTCATCTACACGATGTTCGGCAGCAAGGAGGGACTGGCCGAGGCGCTCTACCTGGAGGGCTTCGAGCGGTTTCGGCGCAGGCTGGAGGCAGTGCCGAAGCGCGACGACCCGCTGGAGCACCTGAGCCTGCTCGGTCCCGCGTACCGGGAGGCGGCGCTGGCCGAGCCCGGCTACTACAGCCTTATGTTCGAGCGGGCCATCCCCGGCTTCGTGCCGAGCGAGCGCGCCCGCACGCTCGCGAGGGCCGCGCTCAACATCGTTGACCGGGTGATCGCCGACTGCATCTCCGCGGGCCACCTCGTGCCCACCCAGCCCCGGAAGATCGCCGACGCGCTGTGGGCCGCGGCTCAGGGCGCGCTCAGTCTGGAACGTGCCGGGCATCTGCCCGACGGCAAGACGTACGAGATCGTCACCGAGGCCGCCGTCCGCGCTTTCCTCACGCGCCCCTCGGCCTGACCGCGTCACAGGCACAGCGCGATCCACAGCTCGGCCCGGACGGCGGGATCGTCCAGATCGCGCCCGAGCAACTCGCTCACCCGCTTCATCCGGTATCGCAGCGTGTGCCGATGCACGCCCAGGCGCTGCGCCGCGGCGTCCCAGTGGCCGTTGCTGGCCAGGTAGGCGCGCAGCGATTCGACCAGATCGGCGCGCGAGCCGTAGTCGCGGAGCGGCGCGAGGATCGCCGCCGCGAACGACGCGGCCGCGGCCGGATCGAGCAGCGACAGCAGCCCGCGCCCGGCGAGTTCGCTGAAGCGCGCCACCGGCGAGGCCGAGACGAGCGCCCGCCGCGCCTGGTCGAGGGCCCGGTCGAGGGCGGTGGCGAGGGCCCGGTCGGGGGCACGGTCGGGGACACGGTCGGGGACACGGTTGAAGGCGCGGTCGAGCTCGGGATCGGGGCTTTCCTTGCGGTCTTCCACAAGGCTCTCGGAACGGGCGATCTCCACGCCGGGTGCGCTGACACCCACCCGGCCGTGCCGCGCGGCCAGCGCGACGACCTCGTCGGCGTGCGGGTCCGGGGCCAGCACGACGAGCAGCCCTTCCCAGGGCGCGGTGAACGTTCCCACGGCGGCGAAGGCGGCGCGCGGGCCCGGCGCCGCGCCGGTCAGGGCCTCGGTCAGCGCCTCCGGGTCGGCGGTGTCGCAGGCGAGGATCGTGACCGGCTCCCCCGGCAGCCGCATGCCCAGGGCCGCCAGCGTCTCCGCGGCCGCCCGCCCCTCACCGGCCAGCAGCAGCCGGAGCACCGCCGACCGCACGTGCGCCGCCGCCGACCGCTGCTCCCTGCCCTGTTCCAGCGCCAGCGTCAGCAGGGACCCGGCCGCGTTGACGACCGTGTGCGCGATGGGCGAGAACGGACGCGGCGACCCCACCGCGAAGAATCCCCTCCGGCCCAGCGGCTGGACGACGACGTGCTCGTCCGGGGTGGACAGGGCGAGGCTCGCCAGGGACGGCGCGCTCCGCAGCCGGGCGATCTCGGGCTCCAGCGATCGGGCCGTCTCCCGCGCCCAGTCCCCCGCCGCGCCGCGCCTGTCACCCGAACTTGCGTGCTTGTCACCCGGGCCGGCATGACGGCCGGTCGCGTCGGCGGCGTGCCGTACGGCGCCCGCGGGATCGAGCAGCAGCGCCCAGCCGCCGATCTCCCTGGCCAGCCGGTCCACCACGGCCACCGGCCCCTCCCGCTGGAGGGCGGCGCGGGTGAGCCTGCCCTGGGCGGCGAAGGCGCGGCTGATCTCCTCGTACTGCTCCCCCGCGAGCAGGTCGCTGACGGCCTTGCCGATGGCGATGAAGGGGGTGTTCCTCGGCACCTCGACCAGCGGCAGCCCGGCGGCCTCGGCCGCCTCGGCGAAGGCCGGCGGCACCGCGTCGTGGCTCAGCCCCACCCCGAACCCCAGCCCGGTGACGCCCCGGGCCACGAGCCGGGAGACGTACGGCACGGCGTCGCCGGCGTACAGGCGCATGCCGGTCGTGAGCACCAGTTCGCCGCCCTCCAGGAACGGCGTGGGGTCCTCCAGCTCGCTCACCGCGACCCAGCGGACGCGGCGGTCGAGGCCGTTCCGCCCGGCGAGAACCTCCAGGTGGAGCGGTACGATCGCGGTGATCCGGCGCAGCGTGGGTGCCACTGCTCTTCCCCCCGAACACCCGGCTTGTCCTCACCGGCCAAAAGTACGCCTACATTCTGACATAGCGGCGTATCGGCTGGTGGAGGCGGCGGCCGTACCGTCGGAGATATGAGCACTGCCACCACGCACGGCGGCCCGCAGCTCCCGCAGGAGCGCCGCCTCGTCACCGAGATCCCCGGCCCGCGGTCGCGCGAGCTGTTCGCGCGCAAGCAGTCCGCCGTGCCTCCGGGCATCGGCACCACGCTGCCCGTCTTCGTGACCCACGCGGGCGGCGGTGTGATCGTCGACGCGGACGGCAACTCGCTGATCGACTTCGGCTCCGGCATCGCCGTGACCAACGTCGGCAACGCCGCCCCCCGAGTCGTCGAGCGCGTGCAGAAGCAGGTCGCCGACTTCACCCACACCTGTTTCATGGTCGCCCCGTACGAGTCGTACGTCGCGGTGTGCGAGAAGCTCAACGAGCTCACGCCCGGCGACCACGAGAAGCGGACGTTCCTGGTCAACAGCGGCGCGGAGGCCGTCGAGAACGCGGTCAAGGTCGCCCGGCACGCCACCGGACGTCAGGCGGTCGTCGTCTTCGACCACGGCTACCACGGCCGCACGCTGCTGACGATGACGCTGACGGCCAAGAGCATGCCGTACAAGCACGGGTTCGGGCCGTTCGCGCCCGAGGTGTACCGGGTGCCGCTCGCCTACCCGTTCCGCTGGCCGACCGGCCCGGACAACTGCGCCGAGGAGGCCGCGGCCCAGGCGATCGACATGATCAACAAGCAGATCGGCGCGGAGAACGTCGCGGCGGTGCTCATCGAGCCGATCGCGGGCGAGGGCGGATTCATCGAGCCGGCCCGCGGCTTCCTGCCGAAGATCGTCGAGTTCTGCCGCGCCAACGGCATCGTCTTCATCGCCGACGAGGTGCAGACGGGCTTCGCCCGCACCGGCCACATGTTCGCCTGCGAGGACGAGGGCATCGTCCCGGACATCATCACCACCGCGAAGGGCATCGCCGGCGGCCTTCCGCTGGCGGCCGTGACCGGCAGGGCCGACCTGCTCGACCACGTGCACAGCGGCGGTCTCGGCGGCACGTACGGCGGCAACCCGCTCGCCTGCGAGGCGGCCCTGGGCGTGCTGGAGACCATCGAGCAGGACAAGCTCGTCGAGCGCGCCCGGCACATCGGCGAGATCATGCTGCCCCGCCTGCGCGCCATCCAGGAGCACAACCCGATCGTCGGGGACGTGCGCGGGCGCGGCGCGATGATCGCCCTCGAGCTCGTGGTCCCGGGGACCAAGGAGCCCTACCCGGCCGCCGAGATCGCACGCAGGTGCCACGAGCAGGGCCTGCTCGTGCTCACCGCCGGGACGTACGGCAACGTGCTGCGCTTCCTGCCACCACTGGTCATCCCGGACCACCTGCTCGAGGAGGGCCTCTCCATCCTGGAAAAGGCGCTCAACGTGGACTAGACGGTTTGAACAACATCAAAAGGGGCACCCGGTCTGTTCCGAGGTGTCCCTTTTGTTGTTGTACGGCTTGCGTTATGCCTCGATTTAACCATCGCTTGGCCCGACTCGCGCCGATCACGAAGGGTAACCGCGTTATAACGGTTCCGATAGGTGATCGAGGGGGGACTTTGATGGGCTGGAACCCGAACGGCGCCGAGCGGCTCATGCTGACGTTCGACCCTGCCGGCCTCACCACCACGCAGCGCGACGGCGACGCCTGCGTCGTCTGCCACAAGAAGTGGCCCCGCCCCCGGGTCAAGGTCGGCATGCTCCCCGACAACGCCCCCGTCCACGCCTGTGACGACTGCGCCGAGGCGCTGCTGCCCGCCCCAGAGGGCAAGGTGCCACTGCCCCGCCGCTCCCGGGCGGCCATGTCCTAACCCCGGCCAGCAGGGCTCAGCCCCATCCAGGGCGCCTACGACCGGTGCCGGGTTGCTCCTATTTCGGGCCTTCCCTACCGAGATCACCGCGCCCAATAATGCGCAATGTGGACAAACTGCGCGGCGCGCTGCCGCTGACTCTGGCCGCGCCGGCCGCGGGATCGGCCGCGATCCACTTCGGTGTGATGTCCGATCACTTCGCCATGTCTCCCGGACACGGCGTGCTGTTCGCCGTCGCGGGATGCGTGCAACTGGCCTGGGCGGCGGCCCTGCTCCTGCGTCCCACGCAGGTGGTGCTGCTGACCGGTGGGTTCGCCAACCTCGCCCTGGTCGTGATCTGGCTGGTCGGCAGGACGGCCGGGCTTCCGCTCGGCCCCGACGCGTGGACCCCCGACCCCGGAGGCGCCCCCGAGGCGCTCGCGGCTCTCCTGGAGACGCTGCTCGCGGCGGCCGCGCCGGCCCTCGTCGCGTACGCGTCGGTCGCTGACGACGACGGCCTTGGCTCCCGCCGGCCGATCGGCATGCTCAGCGGCTGGAGGAGCCGGTCGGCGGGAGGAGTGGGGGCGGCCGCGGTCGCCTGCCTGGTCGCCGCCGCGGTCGGCGTCAGTTTCACCTCCTGGGGCACCACGGCCTTCGACGAGATCCTGGTCGCGCGCCCCGCAACGGCCTCGCCGGGACCGCTCGCGGGACACCACCACCACGGGGCGGCGCAGCCTCCGGCCACGGCGGCGCCCGAGGAGCCCCTGACTCCAGGCGCGGGCGTGGTGGCGGCCGACACCGCGACGAGCGCGGCGCAGGCCCTGGCTGCGGCGGTACGGCGGGAGACCGCCGGTCGTCTGCCGACGGCGGCGGACGCGGAGCGGGCGGGCTACCGGGTCTGGACCGACAACGACGGCGTCCAGCAGCTCGCCAACCCCGCGCTGCTGCAGGACGGCCTGGTCCTCGACCCGGCGCAGCCCGAGGTGCTGGTCTACCACGGAGGGAAGACCCTGCTGGGCGCGGTGTTCGTCATGCCGCCGGGCACCCGGGGCCCGGCGATCGGCTCGCTCACGCCGTGGCACTCACACACCTGCCCCCTCTGCGACCCGCCTAGCGAGACCGACATGCTGCACGTGTGGCTGGTGGACTATCCGGGCGGCGGGTTCGCCGACATCTCGGGACCGGCCCTCCAGGCCGCGGTCGCGAAGCTTCCCCCCGCCTCATGACACGCTCCTCGTGACGTCCTCAGGTCGCCAGATCCTCCAGGTGGGCGGCCAGCACGGCGCTCACGCGGTCGGGCGGCATCGGCTCGGGCCGAGCCAGGACGTGGACGGCCAGACCGTCGATGAGGGCGTGTAGCCGCGCCGCCTCGAACTCGGCGTCCCGATGAGCGGCGAGCTCCCCCTCCTCGGCGAGCACGCGGACGACCAGAGTCGTCGCCTCTCCCACGCCGTCGTCCGCGCGGCGCAACCAGTCGGCGGCGGCCGGGTCGCCCTGGGCGCGCGCGGCCAGTTGCAGCCAGACCTCGGCCTCCGCGCGCCGCTCCGCGTCCATGGGCAGCAGTTCCTCCAGCAGGCGGCGTACGGCGACGCGGACGGGGCCGTGGTAGACGGTGGTCTCGATACGCGCGCGGACCCGCGTGACGACGTGCTCCATCGCGAAGGCGAGCAGCTCCGACTGGGTCGAGAAGTAGTGCCGCAGCGCGCTCGGTGACCAGCCGGCCTCCGCGGCGATGCTGCGCACCGTGGCGGCGCCGACCCCGTCCCGGCGCACGACCCGCCACAGCGCCTCGGCGATCTCCTCCCGCCGCACCTGGTGGTCCACGATCTTCGGCACAGCACTCCTCTCGCCCCACTCCTCCCGCCACGCATCCCGCCGATTTTTATAGCACAATGTGTGAAAAAGCTTTTGTAGCACGCCGTGCGAAAAAGGAGCCGTGATGCTGTTCGGACTGATCGTCGCCTGCGAGGTGGCGTTCTGGGTGCTGCTGGGCGCCGGGCTCGCCGTCCGTTATCTCCTGCGCCGGCGGCGGCTCGGCGGCCTGCTGCTGCTCGCCGTCCCCCTGGTGGACCTGGTCCTCCTCGTCGCGAGCGTGGCCGACCTCGGTGGCGGCGGCCGGGCGGAGTTCACGCACGGGCTGGCCGCGGCCTACCTGGGGTTCACCGTCGCCTTCGGGCACGACATGGTGCGGTGGGCCGATGTCAGGTTCGCCCACCGCTACGCCGGAGGGCCGCCGCCCGACCGGCGCACGCGTTACGGCAGGGAGCGGGCCCGGGACGAATGGCGTGCCTGGGGCAAGGGCATGATCGGCTGGGCCGTCGCCTGCGGCCTGCTGCTGGCCGGGGTCGTGGTCATCGGCGACCTCGGACGCGCGATGGCGCTCCTGGAGTGGGCCGGCCGCCTGACGTTCGCCATGGTGGTCTGGCTGGTGTTCTGGCCGCTCGCCTACACCCTCTTCCCCAAGCGTGCACCGGTGGACGCCCGCCCAGCCCAGGACGCCCGCGAGCCCGACCACGACCGGGTGCCGCACACCTCCGGCGAACAGAGCTGAGCGAGGATTCGGTCCCGGCGCGGATCAGGACAAGCGGATCAGGACACGATCCGCGACCAGCGCTCCACCCACTTGTCGTACGCCTCGGGACGCACGGCGAAGTAGACGCCCCGGAACGCCCGGGAGGTGCCGACGCGGTAGTCCGCGCAGATCCGGCGGGCCGTGCCGATGCACCCCTCGGGGTTGGCCGGGGCGAGGCCCATCCAGGCGGACACCTTGCGCTGCACGTCCGCCGACATCGTGAAGTCGAGCCACTTGTACGCGCACGAGGGATGCGGGGCCTGGGCCGACACCATCCACGCGTCGGCCCATCCGGTCACCGGTCGGTCCGTCAGCGCTCTGACCGGCTTGTGCCCCTGCCTGAGCACATCCAGATGGTACGGCGTGGCCTGCGCGAGCCGTACGGACCCGGTCGCGAAGCCCTGGACGACCTCGACGGGATCACGCCAGAAGGTGCGGCGGCCGTCCTTGCCGGAGGTGAACAGCTCGGCGGCGGCGTCGAGCTGGGCGTCGGTCAGGTCGAACGGGTCCTTGATGTCCGCGCCGACGCCCGTGCCCTGGGCCTTGAGCGCCAGCGCGGCGTCGGCCAGCGACAGCGGACGATCCCGGAGCATCACGGACCCCTTGTCGGTGAAGAGCGACTCCGGGCCGTCGGGACTGACCTTGCCGGCGTCGTAGAGGATCTCGTTGGTCGCCCACACGTACGGCACGCCGTACACGCGCTCGCCCCGGGTGACCGACGGCAGCGTGCGCAGCCGCTTGGGAATCTTGTCGTAGCCGTGCAGCAGAGCGGTGTTGAGCGGGGCGGCCTTGCCCTCGTTCATCAGCCTGCCGCCCACCTCGGGCGTCGCGGAGATCACGTCGAACGACGACGCCGGGAAGTCGCCCGGCTTCTCCTGCTGGCGCGGGTCGTAGTAACGCAGGCTGACCTTGCAGCCCGTCTCCTTCTCGAACGTGCCGACCCACTTGACCTTGGGATCGACGCCGCCCCACTCGGTGTACCCGTCGATCGCGACCACGCTGACCGTCCTCTCGCCCGGCCCGAGGGACGCGACGGGGGTGGGCGTGGGGCCGCCGGGCGACGGGCTGGGACCGGCGCCGCCGGAGGCCGTCGTCGCCGCGGCCGCCGAGACACTCGGCGTGGCCACCTCCGTCGCGGGCGCGGGCCGGCCGGCGCAGGCGGCGGCGAGCAGTCCCACGGCCACGACCGTCGCGGCCACGTGTGTACGGCGCACGCACGACCCCCAGGAGAAAAGACGACGCCCCGAGCCTACTGGGCCCTACTGGTCCGGGGCGTCGCCTACGGCGTCAGGCGTTGGTCGGGAAGCCCAGGTTCACGCCGCCGTGGGAGGGGTCGAGCCACCGCGAGGTGACCACCTTGCCCCTGGTGTAGAAGTGGACCCCCTCGGTGCCGTGCACGTGGGTGTCGCCGAACAGCGAGGCCTTCCAGCCGCCGAAGCTGTAGAACGCCATCGGCACCGGGATCGGCACGTTGACGCCGACCATGCCGACCTCGACCTCGTTCTGGAAGCGCCGGGCCGCGCCGCCGTCGTTGGTGAAGATCGCCGTGCCGTTGCCGTACTCGCCGGTGTTGATGAGCTCCAGGCCCTCCTCGTACGAGCGGACGCGCACGATCGACAGCACCGGGCCGAAGATCTCCTCGCGGTGGACGCGGGAGTTCGGCGGCACGTGGTCGAGGACGGTCGGGCCGAGCCAGAAGCCGTTCCCCCGGCCGCCGCGCACCGGGGTCTCCCGGCCGTCGATCACGAGCTTGGCCCCCTCCTCGACGCCGAGGTCGAGGTAGGACGCCACCTTGTCCCGGTGGGCGGCGGTGACGAGCGGGCCCATCTGCGACTCGGGGTCGTCGCCCGGGCCGATCTGGAGGTCGCGCACCCGCGACACGATCTTCTCGACCAGCTCGTCGCCGATCGGCTCGACCGCGAGCACCACGGAGATCGCCATGCACCGCTCCCCCGCCGAGCCGAAGCCCGCCGAGACGGCCGAGTCGGCGACCAGGTCGAGGTCGGCGTCGGGCAGCACGAGCATGTGGTTCTTGGCCCCGCCGAGCGCCTGCACCCGCTTGCCGTGGGCCGTGCCGGTCTCGTACACGTACCGCGCGATCGGCGTGGAGCCGACGAACGACACGGCTCGAACGGACGGGTGCTCCAGCAGCCGGTCCACCGCCGCCTTGTCGCCCTGGACCACGTTGAACACGCCGTCCGGCAGCCCGGCCCGCTGCCACAGCTCCGCGAGCAGCAGGGATGCGGAGGGGTCGCGCTCGGAGGGCTTGAGCACGAACGTGTTCCCGCAGGCGATCGCCACCGGGAACATCCACATCGGGACCATCGCCGGGAAGTTGAACGGGGTGATGCCCGCCACCACGCCGAGCGGCTGGCGGATCGAGTAGGAGTCGACCCGGGTCGAGACGTTCTCCGAGTAGCCGCCCTTGAGCAGGTGGGGGATCCCGCAGGCGAACTCCACGACCTCCAGGCCGCGGGCCACCTCGCCCAGCGCGTCGGAGTGCACCTTGCCGTGCTCGGCCGTGATCAGCGCGGCCAGGTCGTCGCGGTGCGCGTCGAGCAGCTCGCGGAACCGGAACAGGATCTGGGTGCGCTTGGTGAGCGAGGCGTCGCGCCAGGCGGGGAAGGCCCGCGCGGCCGCCTCCACCGCCGCGTCGACCTCCTCGGCCGAGGCCAGCGACACCTGCCCGCTCACCTCGCCGGTCGCCGGGTCGAACAGGGCGGCCGTACGGCCGCCCTCACCCGTCCGGGCGCCGCCGATCCAGTGGTTAACGTGCTTCATCGTTGACGGCCTCCAGAGCGGTGACGAGGATGCCCAGGCCCTCGCGGGCCTCGTCCTCGGTGAGCGTGAGCGGCGGAGCCATGCGCAGCGTGTTGCCGTACAGGCCGCCCTTCCCGGCGAGCAGGCCGAGCCTCTTTGTCTCCTCCATGAAACGGGCGGCCAGCGCGGGGGCGGGCTCGCCGGTCGCGGGGGCGACCAGCTCGACGGCGAACATCAGGCCCCGGCCCCGCACGTCGCCGACGACGGGCAACCGGCCGGCGGCCTCGCGCAGGCCGGACAGGATGATCTCCCCGGTCCGCGCCGCGTTGGCCTGCAAGTCGTGGTCGAGCACGTAGTCGAGCGTCGCGTTGGCCGCCGCCATCGAGATCGGGTTGCCGCCGAAGGTGGACAGCCCCACGGCGTGCGGACCGTCCATGAGGTCGCCGCGCGCCACGATGCCGCCGACCGCGAAGCCGTTGCCGAGCCCCTTGGCGAAGGTCATCATGTCGGGCGTCACGCCGTGGTTCTGAATCCCGAAGAACGCCGATCCCGTACGGCCCCAGCCGGTCTGCACCTCGTCGGAGATGAACAGGATGCCCTCCTCGTCCAGGACCTCCTTGTAGGCGGCGAACAGCCCGTCGGGGGCCATCGTGAAGCCGCCCACGCCCTGGATCGGCTCGGCGATCAGCGCGGCGACGTCCTTGGTGACGGCCGTGGCGAGCACGTGGCGCAGGTCGTCCACGCAGGCCGCGATGTAGTCGGCGTCCGACATGCCGCGGAACTGCGCGAGGTGGCGGTCGGCGCCGTGCAGGAAGTGCACGTTGAGCGGCGACAGCGAGTTGTTCTTCCACGACCGGTTGGAGGTCACGCTGACCGCGCCGAACGACCGGCCGTGGTAGCTCTGCCGCATGGCGAGCACCTGGTCTGACCCACGGGCGTAGGTGGCCAGCAGCAGGGCCGTCTCGTTGGCCTCGGTGCCGGAGTTGGTGAAGAAGACCTTGGCGTCCGGGATGCCCGACAGGCGGGCGATCTTCTCGGCCAGCTCGACCTGACTGCGGATGAGGTACAGCGTCGAGGTGTGGACGACGCCGGTGGCGAGCTGGCGCTCGACGGCCTCACGCACCTCGGGCACGTCGTACCCGATCATGTTGGTGAGGATTCCCGCGAAGAAGTCCAGGTAGCTCTTCCCGTTCGCGTCGACGACGCGGTTCCCCTTGCCGCCGACGATTTCGATGGGCTCGTTGTAGTAGAGGGCCATCCAGTTCGGCATGACCGCGCGATGGCGTGCGAGAAGGTCCGACATGCTCCGAGTATCCCGGCTGGCGGGTGACCGCCTCACCCGTCAGCCTGTCTGGGATACCGCGAAGTTCCCTTACACAGTGCTGGGCGCCGCGGATTCCTGCGCGGGCGCCGTCCCGGCGGCCTTCCGCCGCAGGACCAGCAGCGCGACCAGGGCCGCCGCGAGCGAGCAGGCCGCGCCCACCCACGAGCCGACGGACATCGCCGACACGAACGCGTCGCGCCCGGCGGCGGCCACGGCGGGGTCGCCCAGGCTCACCGCGACGCCGATCGACTCGCGCGCCGCCGGCGGCGCCGACTCCGGCATCGCCGCGGTGTACGCGCCGGCGAGCACGCTGCCGAGGACGGCCACGCTCAGCGCCATGCCGACCTGCTGCACGGTGTCGTTCAGCGCGGAGCCGACCCCGGCGCGCTCGGGCGGCACCGCGCCCATCAGCGTCGCGTACGCCGCGGGGCCGGCCAGGCCGCCGCCCACCCCCATCACCATCAGGCCGGCGATCAGCGTGCCGTACCCGCCGGTGAGCGTGGACAGCAGCACGAACCCGGCGGCCATGACGACCAGGCCGGAGACGATGAGCACCCGGTTGCTCACCTTCTTGCCCAGCGACGCACCCAGACCGTTGAAGACCATCGCCGCCACCACATAGGGCAGCAGGGCGAACCCGGCCTTGAGCGGGTCGTAGCCCAGAACGAACTGCAGATACTGCGTGATGGCCAGCATCAGCGCGCCCGCGCCGAACGACAGCAACACGATCGAGAAGCACGCCCCGCTGAACGAGCGGTCCCGGAACAGGGCGAGCGGCAGCATCGAGTGGGGGGTGCGGCGCTCCCACAGCACGAACGCCAGCAGGGCGGCCGCCGAGACGACCACGGCCAGAGGGTTGAAGTGCCCGCCGGGCGCCGAGATGACGGCCCAGACCAGCCCGCCCATTCCGGCCGTGGACAGAATCACCCCGAGCGGGTCGGCCCGCCGCGTCTCGCCGTACGTCTCGGGCATGAGCGCGAAGGCCGCGACGATCGCGAGCACCGCGATCGGCACATTGATCAGGAAGACCGAGCCCCAGTAGTAGTGCTGGAGCAGGAACCCTCCGACCGTCGGGCCGGCGATGACACCCACCATGGCGACCGAGCTCCACGCGGCGATGGCCTTGCGCCGCTCGCTCTCGTCGAACACGGTGATCAGGATCGACAGGGTCGACGGCATCACGCAGCAGCCGCCGACGCCCATCAGCGCGCGTGCGGCGATGAGCTGCCAGGGCTCGGTGGCGAGCGTGGCCGCCAGCGAGGCCCCGCCGAAGAACGCCAGGCCGATCACAAGAATCCGGCGCCTGCCGTACCGGTCGGACAGACTGCCCGCGGTGAGGAGCAGGCCCGCGAACACCAGGACGTACGCGTCGATGATCCACTGCACGTCCGACGGCGTCGCGCCGAGGTCGCGCATCAGCGACGGGATCGCCAGGTTGAGGACGGTGTTGTCCACGACCAGGGTCAGCAGGCTCAGACAGAGGACGCCGAGGATCCACCAGCGTCGGGGATGGGACATGAAGCTCACCTCGAACAGTGTGCGAGTAGACTCGGACACTGTACGACGCAGTCGAACACTGTGCGAGCGAATATTGTGAGGCCGTGTCAGCGAAGCCGTTCTCCTCGGTCTGGACCCGCGAGCGCAAGGGAGGGCGCGAGCAGGGCCTCAGCCGCGACCAGATCGTCCGGGCAGCCGTGGAGCTGCTCGACGCCGAGGGCCTCGACGCGCTCAGCATGCGCAAGCTCGGCGCACGGCTCGGCGCGGGGGCGACCAGCCTCTACTGGCACGTCGCCAACAAGGACGAGCTCATCGAGCTCGTGATGGACGAGGTCTACGCGACCGTCGTGCTGCCCGAGGCGGCCGACTGGCGGGAGGCGGCGAGCGTCTTCGCCTACGCCATGCGCCAGGCGGTCTTCGACCACCCGTGGAGCGCGAGCCTCATCGGCGTGGTTCCCGCGCTCGGGCCGAACGCGCTCACCGCGTCCGACCGGCTGATGGGCGCCTTCGTCCGCGCGGGGTTCGAGGGCATCGACGTGGACTACGCCATGACGGCCGTGGTGTCGTACACGCTGGGAGCCACGATTCCCGAGGTCGCCTTTCTCAGCTCGCTGGCGGCGACGGGCAAGACCATGACGGAGCTGCAGGCCGCCGTGGACCCGGTCGTGATGAAACTGGCGGCCGACCGGCCCAACCTGCTGGAGCGCTACCGGTCCTACGCGGGCCTGGACTACGACCCCCTCGTGGCCCGGCGACTCGCCTTCGACTTCGGGCTGGCGGCACTCCTCGACGGTCTCGGCACGCGCCTACACTGAATGTCCGTTTCACACCCCGCATACTGTCAGCTACTGGGGGGTCATCCTTACATAATGATCAGGTAGCCTCTGAGCATGCTCCCCACGGTCGCCGACGTGCTCGCGCTGGACACCGTCCGGCGTGGCAGCCCCCGGGTGGTGGCGGGCGGCGACCGGCTGGACACCCGGGTCCGGTGGGTTCACGTGGGCGAGGTCCACGACATCGCCCACCTGTTACGCGGCGGCGAGCTGGTCCTCACGACCGGGGTGGCGCTGCCGAACGAGCCCGACAAGCTGGCCGACTACATCTGCGAGCTGGCCGCCGTCGGCGCCTCGGGCCTGATCGTGGAGCTGGGCCGCCGGTTCGTCCGCGAGCTGCCGAGGGCGGTGGTCAAGGCCGCGGAGGAGCACGGGCTGCCCCTGATCACGCTGGCCCGCGAGACGCCCTTCGTGCAGATCACCGAGTCGGTCCACGCGCGGATCATCGACATCCAGCTCCAGGAGCTGCGGGCCTCCGAGCAGCTGCACGAGGTGTTCACCGAGCTGTCGGTCGAGGGCGCGTCCCCGGCTGAGGTGCTCAACCAGGTCACCCGCTTCTCCGGCCGCCCGGTGCTGCTGGAGAACCTGGCCCACCAGGTCCTGGCGTGCGACGCCGCCGGGGGCGACACCGGGAGCGTGCTGGCCAACTGGGAGACCAGGTCGCGCGCGGTCATGCCGGCCGAGCGGACCGCCTACGACGCCGCCGCCGGGTGGCTGGTGACCATGGTCGGCGCCCGCGGCCAGGACTGGGGACGGCTCATCCTGCTGTGCGACGGCCCGCCCAGCCCCCGCGACATCGTGCTCGCCGAACGCGCGGCGACCACGCTCGCGCTGAGCCGCCTGCTCGAGCGGCACCAGGAGTCCCTGGAGCGGCAGGCACACGGGACCATACTGACCGGCATCCTCACCCACGCGTACGCGGACCCCGACGAGGCCGCCGCCCGCGCCCGCGCCGTCGGCGTCCCGCTCACCGGCCGCAGGCTCGTCAGCGCCGTCATCCGGCTGACCGCGTCCGTCGGCACCGCGCTGGGCGAGCAGGCCAGGCTGGGCGAGCTCGCCGAGGCCGGCGCCGCGGCCTGCCGCGAGGCCAAGCTGCCCGCCCTGGTCGGGGCACTGGACCAGAGCCGCGTCGGAGTGCTGCTGCCGCTGCCGCCCCGCATGGCCGCCGAGACCGCGCTCGGCGCGCTGGCCGAGCGCCTGCGGGCGAACTTCGCCACGCCGTTCGTGCTGGCGGCCGGCTCGGTCGTCGAGTCGATCAAGGACGTACGGCGCAGCTTCCTGGAGGCCGAGCAGGTGGCGGAAGTCGCGGTGCGCCAGCCCGACGGGCGGCCGTTCTACCGCCTGCCCGACCTGCGGCTGCGCGGCCTGCTGCACCTGCTGCGCGACGACGCCCGGCTGCAGACCTTCGCCGAGCGCGAACTGGGGCCCCTGCTGGCCTACGACGCCCAGCGGCACGGCGACCTGACCAGGATCCTGCGCATCTACCTCGACGCGGGACGCAACAAGGCGGTGGCCGCGCAGAAGGCCCACCTGTCCCGGCCCGCGTTCTACGACCGCCTGCGGCGGCTGGAGCGGGTCCTCGACACCGACCTCGACGACGTCGAGTCGTGCCTGTCGCTGCACGTCGCGCTGCTGGCCCTGGAGACCTTCCGCCGCGAGTCCACCTGATCGAGAAGGGGCTGTCGTTGAGAGCACGGGATTTCGGCATCGTCATCGGCACCGGAACGCCCGGCGAGCACAACGCCATCACCGACGTTCCGAGGGTGCGGGTCGGGCACACCACGCTGATCAGCGGGAGCGGCCCGCGCGTGGTCGGCGAGGGCCCGGTGCGCACCGGCGTCACCGTGCTCGTCCCGCACGAGGGCTCGGCCTTCGACGAGCCCCTCTACGCCGGGCTGCACTGGCTCAACGGCAACGGCGAGATCACCGGGATGGCGTTCCTCCAGGACTTCGGGCTGCTCGCCTCGCCGATCGGGCTGACCAACACCGGCTCGGTGGGCGTGGTCCGCGACGCGCTCGTCGAGATCGAGGTCGGCGCGCTCGGCAAGGGCGGGCGGGCGTGGTCGCTGCCCGTCGTCGGCGAGACCTGGGACGGCATGCTCAACGACATCGACGGCAGGCACGTGAAGGCCGCCCACGTCCGGGAGGCGTACGAGAAGGCCGCGGGCGGGCCGGTCGCGGAGGGCGCGGTCGGCGGCGGCACCGGGATGATCTGCCACGGCTTCAAGGGCGGGATCGGCACTGCCTCCCGGCTGGTGGACGGTTACACGGTGGGCGTGCTCGTCCAGGCCAACCACGGACGGCGGGAGCGGCTGACGGTCAACGGCGTCAACGTGGGCAGGACCCTCCCGGCCTCGGCGCTGCCCGACGAGGAGGCCGGGTCGATCATCGGAATCGTCGCCACCGATGCTCCCCTGCTGCCGCACCAGTGCCGCAGGGTGGCGCAGCGCGCCGGACTCGGCGTGGCGCGCACGGGAGGCGCCGGGGAGAACTCCAGCGGCGACGGCTTCCTGTGCTTCTCCACCGGCAACCGGAACCTGCCGGCGAACGCCCTCGACGCGGCCCCTCCACGCACGTTCCAGGTCACGGTGCTGGCCGACGAGTACCTCGATCCGCTCTTCTACGCGGTCATCGAGGCGACCGAGGAGGCCGTCGTCAACGCGCTCGTCGCGGCCGAGACGATGACTGGAGCAGACGATTTGACCGTTACAGGGCTCAATGGGCGGCTCCTTGCGGAGATGCTGACACCCGGAAAGTAGGTATGTCGTCCCGGGTGTAAGTCCTATCGCACGTGACTACTTTTCGTATACTCGCGCTCACGGGGTGAATCGTGCTTACCTCGAAACGTGCCCACGATGAGCGAACCCCAAATCAGCCCGACCGTCGTGGTACGGGCCCTGTCCGCACGTTTCCCCAAATGGACCATCTGGTGGGGCCAGGCCACCACGCACTACTGGGGCATGTCCCGGCGGGGTGACGGACTCCTCGTCCACATCGAGGCCCGGTCCGCGCAGGAGTTCGTCCAGCGGGCTCGGGAGATCGACGCCGGCACTCCCTGACATTTATGCGCTTATGCCCCAAACGCCCGATTCATCGTTGGGGAATTTCATGCTCTTTGGCGCGTTTCAGTCGTCTCCCTACGTGATTGTCGCCACGATGGTCCCGCAAGGATCACGAGTGGGGAGTAATCGCATGAGACGCCGCCTGGTCGTCGGGGCCGCCGTACTGGCCCTGACGACGACCGTCCCTTCGGCACCGGCCGCCGCCGAGCCCGTCGCCGGACTGCCGACGACGAACTTCCCCCTCGGCGAGCCCGGGATCCCGAAGTCGGCGGCCAAGAGCCTGGCCCCCGGAGTCAGCTACTTCACCCTTCGCCACGGCACGCCGCAGGACGGGTACACGGTCAGCGTCGTCGTCAAGGGCAAGGACTTCATGTCCGAGGCCAACGCGCAGGCCCAGGCGACGGCCGTACAGATGGCCGGTCTCGAGCCCGTCATCGTGAAGTTCACCCGACCGGCCGTCGCGGATCACCCCGCCGGCGACTACTTCATGGTCCGGGTGGGCAGCTGGCCGCTCGACCGGAAGGCCGAGGCCGCCGAGGTCGTCAAGCAGCTCAAGGACGCCGGGGTGAGCGCGAAGGTCGACTTCCAGGGCGACGACGGCTTCGTCACCACCGGCCCCTGGGACGTGCGGGTCATCGTCGTCGACCCGCGTACGTTCCGCGGCTCCTACCAGGCCTCGCTGGGCACGAGCGTCGCCAAGCGGGAGAAGGTCTCGGCCATGGCCTCCGCCGCCACGGCGCTCGCCGCCGTGAACGGCGGCTTCTTCGACATCCACACGCTGCCCGCCTTCCGCGGCGACCCCACCGGCATCTCCGTCGTCGGCGGCAAGCTGCTCAGCGAGGCCGTAGCCGGCCGCGTGGGCCTGGTCCTGCGGGGCCGTACGGCCCGCGTCACCGAGCTGTCGTCCTCGGTCGTCGCCCGTGCGGCCGACGGGACCACGGCCGAGGTGACCGGCCTCAACCGGGTGCCGAAGCAGGACGAGCTGGTCATGTACACCGAGGAACTCGGGCGGGACACGCCGCAGGACGACGGGGCCGAGGTGGTCCTCGACGCCTCCGGCAGAGTGACGGCCGTCCGCGGCTCCGGCGGTCCCGTGTCCCCCGGGACGCGCGTCCTGCACGGCGTCGGAGCCGCCGCCGACTGGCTGTGGCAGCACGCGGGCGAGGGCACGACCGTCACGGTCACGACCCAGGTCACCGACCTGCGGACGAACAAGGCCATCCCGCTGACCCCGGAGACCAACATCATCGGCGGCGCGATCGGCCTGGTCCGCAACGGCAGGACCTCGATCACCGCGTCGCGGGACGGCATGGCCAACACCAACATGATCCTGCGGCGCCACCCGCGCACGCTCGCCGGCGTCACCCGCAACGGCAAGCTCGTCATCGCGGTCGTCGACGGCCGCGCGCCGGGCAGCACGATCGGCGCGTCGTTCTTCGAGGCGGCCGAGCTCATGCGCTGGCTCGGCGCGCGCGACGCGATCAACCTGGACGGCGGCGGGTCGACCACCATGGTCATCGGCAAGAAGGTCGTCAACCGTCCGTCCGACGGCGTCGAGCGGGGAGTCGGCGACGCCCTGTTGATCGTGGGCGCGCGCTGAGCCTACTCACGCGCCGGCTCACGCCGAAGACGCCGCGAGGTGACGGGCGATCGTCTCGTCGTCGCAGGTGTCCCAGAACGTCCCGACCGTGTCTTCGAGGTGGTCGAACGAGGCCGCCTCGAAGAGCACCTCCTGGTACTTCGTGATGTCGTAGTGGGTGGTCCCCATCGCGGCGATGTCGAGCGGGCGGATGTCCATCCCGCGGAACTCCTCGATCTCGCCGTACGAGCTGAGGATCCCCGCGCCGTACGCCCTGAGTTCGCCGTCCTCTCGCATGACGCCGAACTCCAGGGTGAACCAGAACACCTTGGACACGAACTCCAGCGCCTCGTCGGTCTCCACCCGGCGTGCCGCCCGGCCCGCGGCCCGGTACAGCGCGGCGAAGCGGGGCGAGGCCAGGGTGTTCGCGTGCCCGATCACCTCGTGGATGACGTCCGGCTCAGGGGTGTAGAAGGGCACGGAATGGTGCCGGATGTACTGGGTGGAGTGGAACAGGCCGTCCGCCAGGACGCCGTAGAACTCACGGAGCGGGACCAGCCCGGCCGCCGGCAGGTAGCGGAACCCGGTCAGCGGCTCCAGAAGGTCGCCGACCTCCTGGAGTTGCGGGATGCGGTCCTCGGGCAGGCCGAGCCGCTCGGTCGCGTCGAGGAACTCGCGCACCGCGTACTTCTGATGCTTGACCGCCAGCTCCTTGGTGACGAGCGCCCACACGTGGTGCTCCTCGTCGGTGTACTCGGCCGTCGGGATGGGATCACCGGGGGTGTGACCGAGCGCCAGTGCCGCGATCGCGTTGCGCCGCTGACGGTAGACGGCGTCCGCGAAGCCGGGGTGGCTCGTGGCCAACTCGACGACGACGGACCCGTCATCCTTCGTCGCCACCGGAGCGAAATACTGCGCTTCTTCGAACATACTCCCATATGACAGCAAGTAACCGTTTGGCTGGCAAGAGTGACTAGTTAAGGTGTGCGAAACGCTCAAATCGGCGTGATTCTGGTTGGTTGCACTGGTCGATTCGCTCAGTCGGGGCGTACCCTCGGCGCATGCTCGACGCGCTCGACAGCCGCCTGCTGACCACCATGCGGGCCAACCCCCGGATCGGGCTCACCGAACTGGCCCGCCTGCTCGGCGTTGCCCGCGGCACCGTGCAGGCACGACTGGACAAGCTCACCGCGCGCGGCGTCATCAGCGACTTCGGTCCGACGGTCACGACGGAGCAGATCGGCTACCCTATCCTCGCCTTCGCGTCCCTGCAGATCGCCCAGGGCCGGCTGACCGAGGCCGTGCAGTGGCTGGCCGGCGTCCCGGAGATCCTCGAGGTGTACGGCACCAGCGGCCAGGCCGACCTGCTGTGCCGCGTGGTCGCCCGCAGCACCCCGCACCTCCAGGAGATCATCGCCCGGATCCTCGCCTCGCCCGCCATCCAGCGCACCGACACGACTATCGCCCTGTCGACCCAGATCCCCTTCCGCATCGAACCTTTGCTGCAGGCCGCGGTCACGCCGCCCACGCCATAACGACCGCGCCGAAGCGGACCCGGCTCAGGTGGACCCGGCTCAGACAGACCGGGCGAGGCGGAAGCCGAGGTCGTCGATGCGGAACGTCGGGTGGCTTTTGCGGCGGCACGACGCCCGGCATCCCCTGGGCAGGTCATGCGCTCCTCCGCCGCGGAACACCCGGTAGGGGCCGTACACCGTGGCGTCGTAGACGTCCCAGCACCATTCCCAGACGTTCCCGATCATGTCGTACAGGCCCCACGCGTTCGGTGCCCTGGTCCCCACGTCGTGCACTCGCCCGCCGGAGTTCTCCCGATACCAGGCGATGTCGTCGAGTGCCCCGTACCGCACGTCGGTCGTCCCGGCCCGGCAGGCGTACTCCCACTCCGCCTCGGACGGCAGCCGATATCCGTCGGCATCCCAGTCGCAGACCACGTCCTGTGCGTTGACGTCGCCTCCGGTCGAGTAGCAAGGAGTCAGCCCCGCCGCCTCGGAGAGGAGATTGCAGAACCGGACGGCGTCGTTCCAGGAGACCTCGGTCACCGGCGTCGACGGTCCCACCGAGTTGGACGGGGTCTCACCAGTGAAGGATCGGTACAACTCAGCGGTCACGGGATACGGCGCAAGCAGGAAATCCCCGACCTCGGTCACCCAGTTCCTCCGCGTCCCCTCGTCCCGGAGGAGAATCCTCCCTGCGGGGATCCGGATCATCCGCTCAGCGGTCACCTCGGGCGGCGTCGATTCACGGCTCACCTTCGGGTCCTATCCCTCGCTGCTGATCACTGTCAATTCGTGTACCGGTTCGCCCCCATGGGATGGGCAGTTGAACGACGATACGGAGCCCGCCCGCAGAGCGCGGGACGATGGTGAGTGATCCGTCGTGCACTTGGGTGATGCTCTTGACGATTGCCAGGCCGAGGCCGACGCCCGCGTGGTCGTTGCGTATTCTTCCGGTGCCGCGCTGGAACGGTTCGGTGAGCGTCGAGACCAACTGTGGAGACAGCTTCTCGCCGCTGTTTTCGACGGTGAGCACCACGGCCTCGGGGCGGACGCCGGTCTCGACCCACACGGTGCCCTGTTCGGGCAGATTGTGCACGATCGCGTTGTGCACCAGGTTCGTCGTCATCTGCAGCAGGAGCGCTTGCGACCCGATAGCCGGGGTGATGTCACCGGAGGTCTCGATGGTGACACCGCGTTTCTCGGCGAGCGGGAGCAGTGTTTCGACGGCCTCTTCCGCAAGTAGGGACAGGTCGACAGGTTCGCGGGTGAAGGATCTCTGGTCAGCGCGGCTGAGCACGAGTAGCGCCTCGGTGAGGTCGATCGCCCGAGCGTTGACAGCGTGAAGGCGGTCGACGAGTTCGCCGTGGTCGTGTGCCGGGTCCTTGCGTGCCACGTCGAGAAGTGACTGCGAGATCGCCAGCGGGGTGCGCAGTTCGTGCGAGGCGTTGGCCGCGAATCTGCGCTGTTCGGCGACGTGTGCTTCGAGCCGTGCGAGCATGGCGTCGAAGGCGTCGGCGAGTTCGCGGAACTCGTCCGCGCGGCCAGGCAACCGGATCCGGTGGGAAAGCGATCCGTTCGCGGCCATGCGCGTGGCGTCGGTGATGCGGGTCAGGGGGGCGAGCATGCGTCCGGCGAGAATCCATCCTCCCAGCAGGCCGAACACCAGCAGGAACGCCATCACCGCGGCCGCCGCAGGGGCGAAGGCCCCCAGGAGGAGGATGCGGTTGGGCGCCACGTAGAGAAGGGCGGGCCAGCCGTCGGGCACGTACCGCAGGAGGAACACCCACACGGCGGCGAGCAGCAACGCGCCCGCGAGCATGAGGAATCCGGCGTAGCTGAGGGTGAGTTTGAGGCGAACGCTCAACCCAGGCGTCCTATCCACCGTCTCCTCCCGCACGTCCGGCGCCAGGTCCTACGCCGATGCGGTAGCCGGCGCCGGGTACCGTGGCGATGAGCCATGGTTCACCGAGTCGTTTCCGCAGGGCGGAGACGGTGATGCGGACGGCGTTGGTGAAGGGGGCGGCGATGTCGTAGGCGTTGACGTTCAGCAGTTCCAGAGCGGTGTGACCGTCGCCCGCGATGTCGGCGGCGATCGCTTTCAGGGGTAGGCCATCGCGGATGGCCTCTGCCAGGTAGGACTCGTCCTCGACGATCAACACACGCACGCTCTCGAGGCTACGAGCCGGAGCATATCGTCGGCATATCGAAAACCGCATACGTGCTGACAACACCAGGCTGCCTTGACTGCAGGCATGACCTACAGCGAACCAGCACGAGCGGCAGCCCCGTGCCCGACGGAACATCCGCAGTAGTGACCGACTCTCGGCATGTCCCAGGCCAGACCCGGCGACTTCCGGCAATCGATCACGCCATGACGACCACCCGGCAAGCCACTCCGGAGACCGTGGCCGCCAGCGCGCGGAATCTCACCAAGACCTACGGTCAAGGCGACGCCCAGGTGCATGCCCTCCGGGGCATCGACGTCGACCTCCCACGTGGCAGGTTCACCGCGATCATGGGCCCGAGCGGGTCCGGCAAGTCCACGCTGATGCACTGCCTGGCCGGACTCGACCAACCCAGCGGCGGCACCGTCACCGTGGCCGGCACCGACCTCGGATCACTCGATGACGACGCGCTCACGATCTTCCGCCGCGAGCACATCGGCTTCGTGTTCCAGTCGTTCAACCTGCTGCCGATGCTCACCGCGGGCGAGAACATCGTGCTCCCGCTGGAGCTGAGCGGTCGCCGGATCGACGACGCGGCACGGGAGCGCGCGCGCACGCTCGCCAATGTCCTCGGCGTGGCCGACAGGCTCGGCCATCGGCCCGCGGAGCTGTCCGGCGGTCAGCAGCAGCGGGTCGCGATCGCCCGGGCCCTGATCACCCAGCCGGACCTGCTGTTCGCCGACGAGCCCACCGGAAACCTGGACAGCACCACGTCGGCGGAGGTGCTGGATCACCTGCGCCGGTCGGCGCAAGAGCTCGGCCAGACCGTCGTGATGGTCACGCACGAGCGGGACGCGGCGGCGTACGCCGACTACGTGGTCACCATGCAGGACGGGCGGATCGTCTGATGCGTACCGTCTTCCTCGCGTCGCTGCGCACCCACATCCGCAGGTACGTCGCAGCGGCGATCGCGGTCGCCGTCGCGGTCGCCTTCGTCGTCGTGGTCGGCGTGCTCACGTCCGGGGCACACAGCGGACTCATGGACGGCCTGGGGGCGCCGTACCGCAACGCCGACCACGTGGTCTCGGCGGCGGGGTGGCCATCGTCCGAGCTGAACCCGAAGGCCGCGATCGCATACACCGAGCGACACGGTGAGAACGCGGCCGCGACCGGTCGGGCAAAGCTGCCGGCGCGCGCGAACGGCCGACGGCTCTCGGAAACGACCGTGGGGCCGATCTCCACCTTAGAGGAGTGGCGCTGGCAGAAGCTCAGCTCGGGTCGCTTCCCGGCAGGCATGGGCGAGGCGGTGGCGGACGTGTACTTCGCCCTGGCCGAGAATGTCGAGGTCGGCGACCGGGTTCGGATCGGCGAGGGCGCCGCCGCGCGTGACGTACGAGTGGTCGGTCTCGTGGAGTCGCCCTCGCCCCCGGCCCAGGCCGCGATGTACGTCACCTGGCCGCAGTTGCTGCAGTGGCGCGACCAACTCCGTCTGAACGCGGTGGCGGTGCGCGGGGAGGTAGGTCAGCTCCCGCAAGGCGCGAAGGCGCAGTCGCCGGAGGGGTTCGCCGCGGAGCGGCTGACCTATGTCCAGAACAGGGTGGACAGCTTGTCGGTGATGCTGCTGTTGTTCGCCGGCATCGCGCTCTTCGTCTCGGTCCTGGTCATCGCGAACACGTTCTCGATCCTGTTCGCGCAACGAATCCGCGACTTCGCACTGCTGCGCTGCATCGGCGCGACCCGGCGGCAGGTCGTGCGTTCGGTACGCCGCGAAGCAGCCGTCGTCGGGGTGCTCGCGTCGCTGACCGGGACTCTGATCGGTATCGGTCTCGGCTACGGGCTGATCGTCCTGATCAACGCCCTCACGCCCACCGTCCCGATGGGCGCCGCCGAGTTGCCCACGCCCTGGCTGCTCGGGGGGTTCGCCGTCGGCCTGGTGGTCACCATGGTCGCGTCCTGGTTGCCGACCCGGCGCGTGGTCCGGGTGAGCCCGCTGGCGGCGCTGCGCCCGGATGCCGCGGTCGACGTACACACGGCCACCGGCCTGATGCGGCTGGCAGTCGCTGCGATCCTTCTGATCACCGGGCTGGCCCTGCTCGGGGTGGCGATGGTCCAGGACGGTACGGCGCTCATGGTGGCAGGCGGAGGATCTGTGTTCGCCGGCGTACTCCTCTTCGGGCCGGTGCTCGTCCCCCGCCTGGTTGGGATCACCGGTGCGCTGCTCGGCCCCGCCGGGCGGCTGGCGACCAAGAACGCTGTGCGCAATCCGCGGCGGACCGCCACCACCACTGCCTCCCTGCTGGTCGGCGTCACCCTGACGACCGCCGTACTCACGGGGATGGCCACGTGGCGTTCGTCGTTGAATGAGCAGATCGGTAGGGACCACCCCATCGACGTCGCGCTCACCTCGCCCGAGGGGCCTGTCACCACTGATCTCCTCAACCGGGTACGCCGCACTTTCGGTGTGGAGCAGGCCATTCCGGTAGACGGCGCCGTGGCCCGTGTGGCCGGGCTCGACGAACCGATCCCGGTCCTCACCACGCCGGCCGGGGCGCAAGTGGCCCGCGACGGCGGGGCGTTCGCCCGGGTGGAGCCGGGGAAGATCAGGATCGATTCGGAGGCCTTCGGCAAGAACCTGAGTCTCCGGCCCGGTGACCTGGTCGTGGTGCGCGTCGGCGACCGGCGAGCCCAGTTGCAGGTCGCCGTCGGCACCGGCTGGGGCCCGGCGGGCGTGGTCGCGCCCGAGACGCTGGCGACACTCACCGACGCCCCCGAGCCGCATGCCATCTGGATCCGCGCCTCCTCCGGCGCCGACCTGGCTCGACTCGGCAGTGACCTGGACGAGCTGGCGGATCCGGTTGGCGCGACGATCGAGAACGGGTTGCGGATCTGGGAGTCGCTGGACCAACAGCTAGGCATCTACACCTGGTCAGCGCTCGGCCTGCTCGGCATCGCCGTCGTGATCGCCCTGATCGGGATCGCGAACACCCTGGGGCTCTCCGTACTCGAACGCGCCCGCGAACACGCGATGCTGCGCGCGCTCGGGCTCACCCGCAGGCAGCTGCGGCGGATGCTGGCGACCGAGGCAATGCTGCTATCGGTGGTGGCCACCCTGCTCGGCACCCTGATCGGCGTCGGGTTCGCCTGGGTCGGATACGAGACGATCGTGACGCGGGCTCTCAGCGACGCCACCATGCAAGTCCCCTGGCTATCGCTCGGCGTCGTTGTCCTCATCGCCGCCCTGGCCGGACTCCTCGCCTCTGTTCTCCCGGCACGCCGGGCCGCCCGGGTGACTCCGGCCGCAGGGCTATCCCTCGACTGACACCTTCAGGGCGATCAGCGTTGGCCACCCTCGCTGGCCTGCCTGATGACCGCATGAGTGAAGTGGGGTCTGGTGGGTGGGACGTCATCTGGGTTGGGACGTCGCTCCGGGTGGGACGTCGCTCCGGGTGGGACGTGGTTTGGGGTGGGACGTGGTTTGGGGTGGGACGTGGTTTGGGGTGGGACGTGGTTTGGGGTGGGACGTGGTTTGGGTTGGGACGTGGTTTGGGTTGGGACGTCACTGCGCCGGCCGGAAGGTCCGGTCCTCGCGAAGCCCGCTCCGCTGGGCCTTCGCTGCGGTCCTCCCTCCCGCCCGCTCCGCTCCTCCCCTGTGCCAGCTCCCGCCCCACCCCTGGGCGGCCCCCCGCCCCCCGTCAGCAGCTATGGCGCCGGCCTCCGCCAGTCCCCGCGTGGCGTGCAGTCGCACCCCGGGAACGCCGTCACCACTCCCCGCGGACACCCTCACCACGCCCCGGAACGCACCCCGCCGCCCGTCCACGCGCTTCTCGGATTCACGCACTCCCGGGGTCCACGCACCCCTGTGGCGTCGGCCCCTGAACATGCGAAAACCCCGGCCACACCCGGCCGGGGCAACACACAACCCCCAGGGAAAACCCCGAAAAGGGAAACCCCCCGAGCGGGAAAACCCTCCCGGGAAATGCGGAAGGGCCACCCCAACAAGGATGGCCCTTCTCAAAAGATTGTCCGGCGGTGTCCTACTCTCCCACACCGTCCCCGGTGCAGTACCATCGGCGCTGGCAGGCTTAACTTCCGGGTTCGGAATGTAACCGGGTGTTTCCCTACCGCTATGACCGCCGTAACCCCACGAAACACACAACCAACTCACAAGCGGTTGCTGTCTCTGAGATCACATAGTGAACGCGAGCACATCATGGTCAAGTCCTCGGCCTATTAGTACCGGTCAGCTCCACACATTACTGCGCTTCCACTTCCGGC
>NZ_JADBGC010000060.1:0-5694 GCF_014892245.1 Microbispora sitophila
GCCAACTACGCCGCCGCCAACACCTTCCACGACGCCCTCGCCCACCACCGCCACACCCAAGGCCTCCCCGCCACCAGCCTCGCCTGGGGACTATGGGCCCACACCAGCACCCTCACCACCAACCTGAGCCAGATCGACCGGAAGCGGCTGGCCAGGCTCGGCCTGCATCCGCTCGCCACCGCACACGCGCTGGCCCTGTTCGACGCAGTCGTCTTCGGCCAGGCCGGCCAGCCGTCCGTGCTCGTGCCGGCGCGGCTGAACACGGCGACCGAGACGCCCCCGCCCCTGCTGCGCCGCCTGATCTCTCCCCGCGGATCGGCCACCCGGGCCGCCCGGGCCGCCCAGGCAACCGGTCAGGACACCTCACTGGCCGCCCGGCTCGCCGGGCTCACTCCCGAGCAGCGGACCGAGGCCCTGCTCGACCTGGTCCGCACCGAAGTCGCCACCGTCCTCACCCACCCCAACCCCACCGCCATCCCCGCCGACCGACCCCTCATCGAACTCGGCCTCGACTCCCTCACCGCCGTCGAACTCCGCAACCGCCTCACCACCACAACCACCCTCCGCCTCCCCGCCACCCTCACCTTCGACCACCCCACCCCCCACGCCATCGCCGATCTGCTGGACGGCCTGCTCGGAGGCGCCCGTACGGAGAAGGCACCCGTACGGGCCGAAACGGCGGCGATCGGGGCCCTGGCCGACGACCCGGTCGTCATCGTCGGCATGGCCTGCCGGCTTCCCGGCGGCGTCGAGTCGCCCGAGGCGCTCTGGCGACTCGTGGAGAGCGGCGGCGACGCGGTGTCGGAGTTCCCCGCCGACCGCGGCTGGGACCTCGAAGGGCTCTACGACCCCGATCCCGACCATCCCGGCACCTCGTATACCCGGCACGGCGGGCTCCTGCGGGACGTCGCCGACTTCGACGCCGCCTTCTTCGGCATCTCGCCCCGCGAGGCGCTCGCGATGGACCCGCAGCAGCGGCTGCTGCTCGAAGTGGCGTGGGAGGCGTTCGAACGGGCCGGGATCGACCCGCAGCGGCTCAAGGGCAGCCGGACCGGGGTCTTCGCCGGTGTCATGTACCACGACTACGCGCCCCGGCTGCAGGAGGTCCCCGGCGACCTGGAGGGATATCTCATCAACGGCAGCGCGGGCAGCATCGCCTCGGGACGCGTGGCGTACACCTTCGGTTTCGAGGGCCCCGCGGTGACGGTGGACACGGCCTGCTCGTCCTCGCTGGTCGCCCTGCACCTGGCCGCCCAGTCGCTGCGTACGGGCGAGTCGGACCTCGCGCTCGCGGGCGGCGTCGCGGTGATGTCGTCGCCCGCCACGTTCGTGGAGTACTCGCGGCAGCGGGCCCTGTCGGCGGACGGGCGGTGCAAGGCGTTCTCCTCCTCCGCGGACGGCACCGGCTGGGGAGAAGGCGTAAGCCTGCTGCTCCTCGAACGGCTGTCGGACGCGCGCAGGAACGGACACCCGGTGCTCGCGGTCGTCCGCGGCTCGGCCGTCAACCAGGACGGGGCGTCCAACGGCCTCACCGCCCCGAGCGGGCCGTCCCAGCAGCGGGTCATCCGGCAGGCGCTCGCCAACGCCGGGCTGGCCGCGTCCGAGGTGGACGCGGTCGAGGCGCACGGCACGGGCACGACGCTCGGCGACCCCATCGAGGCGCAGGCGCTGCTGGCGACCTACGGCCAGGACCGGCCCGCCGACCGGCCGCTGTGGCTCGGCTCGCTGAAGTCCAACATCGCGCACACCCAGGCCGCCGCGGGCGGCGCCGGGGTGATCAAGATGGTCATGGCGATGCGCGGCGGCGTCCTGCCGAAGACGCTGCACATCGACGAGCCGAGCCCGCATGTGGACTGGTCGAGCGGCGCCGTACGCCTGCTCGACGAGGCTCGCCCCTGGCCGGAGACCGGCCGTCCGCGGCGGGCGGCGGTCTCGTCGTTCGGGGTCAGCGGCACGAACGCGCACGTGATCCTGGAGCAGCCCCCGGCCGCCGAGGAGCCGGACAGGAAGGCGCCTGCGCCGCCGCCCGCCGTGCCGTGGGTGCTGTCCGGGCACCTGCCCGAGGCACTGCGCGGCCAGGCCGTCGGCCTCGCGACGTACCTGGACGGCCGTGCGGACCTCGACCCCGTCGACGTGGCGCACTCTCTCGTGTCGGCCAGGGCGCTGTTCGCCGAGCGCGCCGTGGTGGTCGCGCCGAGCAGCGCCGAGCCGGCCGCCGATCTGTCCGCCGGGCTGGCCGCGCTCACCCGCGACGGCGCCCTGCCCGAACACGTCGTACGCGGCACGGCCGACGTGACCGGCAAGGTGGTGTTCGTCTTCCCCGGGCAGGGCGGGCAGTGGCCCGGCATGGCAGCCGGGCTGCTGGAGACGGCGCCGGTGTTCGCGGAGCGGCTCGCCGAGTGCGGGCGGGCGTTGGCCGAGTTCGTGGACTGGTCGCTGCTCGACGTGGTGCGCGGCGTCCCCGGCGCGCCGGGGCTCGACCGGGTCGACGTGGTCCAGCCGGTGCTGTGGGCCGTCATGGTCTCGCTCGCCGAGCTGTGGCAGTCGTACGGCGTGCGTCCCGACGCCGTGGTCGGCCACTCGCAGGGAGAGATCGCTGCGGCGGTGGTGGCGGGGGGCCTTTCGCTCCGCGACGCCGCCCGCGTGGTGGCCCTGCGCAGTCAGGCCATCCGCACCCTGTCGGGCGACGGCGGGATGGCGTCGATCGCCCTGCCTCTGGAGGAGGCCGAGGCCCGGATCGCGGCCTGGGACGAGCGGCTGTCGGTCGGGGTGGTCAACGGGCCGGGCAGCGTGGTCGTGTCGGGCGAGGTGGGCGCCCTGGCGGAGCTGCTGGCCGCGCTCGACGCCGAAGGGGTGCGCAACCGGCGGATCCCGGTCGACTACGCGTCGCACTCCGCCCAGGTGGAGCTGATCGAGGAAGAGATCGTCAAGGCGCTGGCCCCCGTCGCTCCCCGGGAGCTGACCGTGCCGATGCTGTCGACCGTCATCGGCGACTGGGTCGGCCCCGAGGAACTCGACGCGGAGTACTGGTACGCCAACCTGCGCCGGCCGGTGCGGTTCGAGGCCGCCACCCGGGCGCTGGCGACCGGCGGCCACAGCGCGTTCATCGAGATCAGCCCGCACCCGGTGCTCACGTCGAGCATCGAGGACACCCTCGACGCCGCGGACGTCGCACCGGCGCTGGTCACCGGCACGCTCCGGCGCGACCAGGGCGGACCGGAACGGTTCCTTGTCTCGGTCGCCGAGGCGTTCGTGCGCGGTGTGCCGGTCGACTGGAGCGTCGCCCTCGCCGGGTCGGAAGCGCGCCTCGCCGACCTGCCCACCTACGCCTTCCAGCGCACCCGTTACTGGCTCGACGCCTCCCGTACGTCCGGGGTGGGCGGCTCGGTGGAGGACGCCGCCCCCGGTGCGCCCGCGCCGGCGCCCGCGCGGCGGTTCGCCGGACTCGACCCGGCACAGCGCCACGAGGCCGTGCTCGATCTCGTCCGTACGGAGGTCGCCGCGGTGCTGCGGCACTCCGACGGCGAGGCGGTCGCGCCGGCCAGGGCGTTCAAGGAGCTGGGTCTCGACTCGCTGACCGCCGTCGACCTGCGCAACCGGCTCCGGGCGGCGACCGGGCTGCCCCTGCCGACCACGTTGATCTTCGACTATCCCTCGCCCACCGCGGTGGCCGAGCACATCCTGACGGCTTTGGGCGACGCCGAGACGGACGGCGAGGACAAGCCGACGGACGATCCGCTGACCGCGCTGCGGCGGCTGGAAGCGAGCCTGCTCGCCGAACCGGACGAGCGCGGCGAGGTCGTCTCCCGGCTCCGCGCGCTGCTGGCGCGCTTCGACACTCCGGCCGCTGCGGACGACGACCCGGACGCCGAACTCGACCTCGACTCCGCCACCGACGACGAACTCTTCGACCTCCTGGACAGGGGCTGATTCCTGATGGCGAACGACGAAAAGCTGCGCGAATACCTCAAGCGTTCGATCGCGGAGACCAAGCAGGCGGAGCGCCGGCTACGGCAGATCGAGGCGAAGTCACGCGAGCCGATCGCGATCGTGGGGATGGGCTGCCGCCTGCCCGGCGGGGTGGCCTCCCCCGAAGACCTGTGGGACCTGGTCGCCGAGGGCCGCGACGCCGTCACCGAGTTCCCCGCCGACCGCGGCTGGGACCTCGACGCCCTGTACGACCCCGACCCCGACCACCCCGGCACCTCCTACACCCGCCACGGCGGCTTCCTCGACGACATCGCCGGATTCGACGCCGACTTCTTCGGCATCTCCCGCCGCGAAGCCCTCGCCAGCGACCCCCAGCAACGCCTCCTGCTCGAAGTCGCCTGGGAAACCCTCGAACGCGCCGGCATCGACCCCACCACCCTCAAAGGCAGCCGTACGGCGGTGTACGCGGGGGTGGCCGACCGCACGTACGGCTCCCGGCTGCCGCAGGTGCCCGACGAGCTGGAGGGATACCTGGCCATCGGCAACCTGGGCAGCGTGCTGTCCGGGCGGATCGCCTACACCTTCGGGTTCGAGGGCCCCGCGGTGACGGTGGACACGGCCTGCTCGTCGTCGCTGGTCGCGCTGCACCTGGCCGTCCAGGCGCTGCGTACGGGGGAATGCGACCTCGCGCTCGCGGGTGGCGTCACGGTGATGGCCAGCCCGATCGGCTTCACGGAGTTCTCGCGGCAGCGGGGGCTCGCGCCGGACGGGCGGTGCAAGGCCTTCTCGTCGTCGGCGGACGGCACCGGCTGGGCCGAAGGCGTGGGCCTGCTGCTGGTCGAACGCCTGTCGGACGCGCGGAAAAACGGCCACCGGGTGCTGGCCGTCATCCGCGGCACCGCCGTCAACCAAGACGGCGCCTCCAACGGGTTGACCGCCCCCAACGGCCCCTCACAACAACGCGTCATCACCCACGCCCTCGACAACGCCGGACTCGGCCCCCTGGACGTGGACGCCGTCGAAGCCCACGGCACCGGCACCACCCTCGGCGACCCCATCGAAGCCCAAGCCCTCCTGGCCACCTACGGGCAAAACCGCCCCGCCGACCACCCCCTATGGCTCGGCTCCCTCAAATCCAACATCGGCCACGCCCAAGCCGCCGCCGGCGTCGCCGGCATCATCAAAACCGTCCACGCCATCCGCAACAAACTGCTGCCGCAAACCCTCCACATCGACCAGCCCACCCCCCACGTCGACTGGACCACCGGCACCATCCGCCTCCTCACCGAGCAACGCCCCTGGCCCGAGACCGGACATCCCCGCCGCGCCGCCGTCTCCGCCTTCGGCGTCAGCGGCACCAACGCCCACGTCATCATCGAACAAGCACCCGACCAGGACGAGACGGCATCCGACACGACCCCCACGCCGCAGGCATCGCTTACCGCGACATCGGACGCGGGGCGCGCGGTGCCGGTGGTGCCGTGGGTGATCTCGGCTCGGTCGCGGGAGGCGCTCACCGCTCAGGCCGCCCGGCTGGCCGATCACCTGGACCGGCACCCCGAGCTGGACCCGGTCGATGTCGGCTACTCCCTGGCCACCACCCGCACCCACTTCGACCACCGCGCCGTCGTCATCGGATCCAACCGAGGCGAACTCCTGGAACGCACCCGCGCACTCGCCGGCGGAAACACCGGTGCCATCGTGACCGGGATCGCCCGGCCGGGCGGGGTCGCCTTCGTGTTCACCGGCCAAGGCAGCCAACGC
>NZ_JADBGC010000060.1:5704-6366 GCF_014892245.1 Microbispora sitophila
ATCACCGGCACCAACCGGCAGGAGTTGCTGGAACGCACCCGCGCACTCGCCGGCGGAAACACCGGTGCCATCGTGACCGGGATCGCCCGGCCGGGCGGGGTCGCCTTCGTGTTCACCGGCCAAGGCAGCCAACGCGCCGGCATGGGACGCGACCTGTACGCCGCCTACCCCGCCTTCGCCACCGCCTTCGATGAATCCATCGGGTTATTGGATCAGCACCTGGCCGGGCACGCGCCGATACCGCTGCGGGAGGTGCTGCTCGGCGACGCCGACCCCGGCCTGCTGGACCAGACGCTGTACACCCAGCCCGCGCTGTTCGCCCTGCAGACCGCCCTCACCCACCTACTGGCCGACTGGGGCATCACCCCCACCGCAGTCGCCGGGCAGTCCATCGGCGCCATCGCCGCCGCCCACACCGCCGGCATCCTCACCCTCCCCGACGCCGCCGCCCTCGTCGCCACCCGCGCCCGCCTCATGCACACCCTCCCCCCCGGCGGCGCCATGACCGCCATCAACGCCACCGAAGAACACCTCACCCCCCACCTGACCGACGCGGTCACCATCGCCGCCCTCAACACCCCCACCTCCACCGTCATCTCCGGCGACACCCACGCCGTCACCCAACTCACCAAACACTTCCGGGACAACGGCTACAAGGTCCG
>NZ_JADBGC010000060.1:6376-7051 GCF_014892245.1 Microbispora sitophila
GCTGGCCACCTGGGGCATCACACCGGCAGCGGTGGCCGGGCACTCCATCGGCGCCATCGCCGCCGCCCGCACCGCCGGCATCCTCACCCTCCCCGACGCCGCCGCCCTCGTCACCACCCGCGCCCGCCTCATGCACACCCTCCCCCCAGGCGGCGCCATGACCGCCATCAACGCAGGACAGGCGGAGATCACGCCAAAGCTGGCCCGCTACCAGGGCAGGGTCACCATCGCCGCCCTCAACACCCCCACCTCCACCGTCATCTCCGGCGACACCCACGCCGTCACCCAACTCACCAAACACTTCCGGGACAACGGCTACAAGGTCCGCCCCCTGACCGTCAGCCACGCCTTCCACTCCCCCCACATGAACCCCATCCTCGAGGAGTTCCAGCAGGCGATCAGCGACCTGACCTACGCATCCCCCACCATCGACTACATCTCCGACCTCACCGGGCAGCCCGTCAGCTCAGGAATCGACGCCGCCTACTGGACCCGCCACCTGCGCAACCCCGTCCGCTTCGCCGACGCCACCACCACCCTGCACGAGAAGGGCATCACCACCTTCATCGAGATCGGGCCCGACGGCGTCCTGAGCGGGCTGATCCGCGAGACCCTCGACGGACAGGAGGACCTGGTCGCCGTCCCCGTGCTCCGCCGCGACCGCCCCGAACCCCA
>NZ_JADBGC010000061.1:0-6711 GCF_014892245.1 Microbispora sitophila
CTTGATCTCCGGCAGGGCCACAGTGACTCGCCCCCGTGTCCCCCCGTGTGGCCCTGCCGGTCCCCTCCGCCCGGACTGCGAGTGCAGCCGAACGAGGTGACAGAAGCATCGAGCCGGTCTAGGCTCAAACTTAGTAAAACAACCTGTCGGCTGCTGGACGGTCGTGATGTCTCTAGAGTCAGTGCCTCCGAAGTATGCACAGCTTGTGCAGACGCTTCAGCGGCGTATCGAAGCGGGGGACTACCCTCCCGGAACCCTCCTGCCGAGCGAGAACCAGCTCATTAATGAGTTCGGCGTCTCCCGTCCGACCGTCGTGGCGGCCCTGCGCGTGCTCCGGGAACAGGGCTGGATCGAGTCCCAGCAGGGCAAGGGCCGTTTCGTACGGGGCCGCCCTGCCCTCGCCTCGCTCGAACAACCCCGGCCCGGCCACGCCTACCTCACCAGCGCCGAGACACCCTCGGCCGAACTACTGGAAGTCGGCGCGGTAGCCGTACCGAACAGGATCGCCGCTCTGCTCGACCTATCGCCCAAGAGTAAGGCGTTCCTCCGTCGCCGACTGGTCTCACGTGGCGATGAGCCTTCCGAGATCGTCTCGCTGTGGCTGCCCCTCGACCTGTCGGAGGGGACGAACCTCACGAGCGCCGAGCCGCTGGCCCAGGGTATCCGCGAGCATATTCAGGCCCGTAAAAGCGTCCGGTTCGATCACGTCATCGAGCAGATCACGGCACGGATGCCTACCTCTGACGAGGTCAAGCAGCTCGGCATGCCCAAGAACACGCCGGTTCTCGACGTTTATGCGGCTGTACGTGACCCCGGTGGCCGGCCCCTTGTCGTGCTGGCTGTCGTGCTGCCTGCCGACCGTCACGAGCTGGAGGACGCCTATCCCATCGGGTAGGAACGCCTCACCTTCGGAGCCCACTTAGCTTAGGCACTTGACCTAGCAAGTGGGCTCTCTTACGCTCAAGACACTCGATAGGTTTAGTGCCTATCAGTCGAGAGAGGAAGATACCCGATGGCTCTACAAGGTCCGATCCCCGTCAGCTTCGACATGGTCTTCCCGCACGGCTGCTACCTCGTCGGTGAGGTGGAGGCGGTCAAGGACTTCGACGCCTCTACCAACGGCCGATTCGTGCAGGCACGTGACAAGCAGAGCGGCGAACTGGTCTGGCAGATCGCCGTCATGGACGCCGACCCCCAGGTCAAGCCCGCTCAGAAGACCGTCGCCGTCAAAATCATCGCGCCCGTCCAGCCGGTGCCCCCGACCCCGGTCGCGGGCCTGCCCTTCACGCCGGTCGAGTTCGACGGCGTCACCGTTACCCCGTACGTCAACGGAAACGGCCGCCTGGCCTACTCCATCCGCGTTCGGGAGATACGTCCGCCTCGGACGGGTGGGGCCAAGTCCGGACACGCGGGCGGCAAGGAGGCGGCGGCGTGACCGGGCGGCCGTACACGCACCTGTCGATGTCGATCGACCCCGGCGAGCGTCCCCGTATCGGCATCTCGTTCTACGCCTCGATCACTCGGGCGCGGGCTCGGGTGCTGGAGTCCGGGCGGCCGTACCTGGTCCTGGAGTCCGACGAGGCGGACGTGACCGTCTCGACCGCCGGGGCGGCTGGGCCGGTCACCGCCGACGACCTGGACATCGCCCGGGAGATCTTCAACGCCGCCGCGCGGTACCTGGCCGACTGCGAACGCATCCACGCCGAACACGCCCAGGTCACCGACTCGGCGGCCTGACACACGAGCGGGGCCGCTGGAACTGGCATTCCAGCGGCCCCCGGGATCTCTCACACACGCCAATGCCTGAGAGGACACCAAGCCTAATGTTCAAGAAACTTCCCGGCGACGAGGCACGCAACCTCGTCTCCACCACCCCAGACACTGCCGTGGTCTTCCGCCCGGCCGTCGTCCGGACCCCCGCCATCGTCACCATCGTGATCTGGCTGTCGCGCCTGCTCGCGTGCCTGGTCCGTCTCGTGGTGCGACATCCGGTCGCCGTGGCCGTGCCGGTCGGCCTCGGGGTGATCTGGACCCTGTACGGCTGGCGCCTGGCCCTGGTGATGGCCGGGTTCCTGCCCTCGGCCGGGCTGTCCTGGCTGCTGCTGGATCGGGCCTCGTTCCTGCGCATGGTCGGCTGGCCCTTGCTGGCCTGGTGGCGGCTCGTCGCCGTGTACCGGCGGCACTGGCAACCGGTCATGGTTGTCTCCGGCCTCGGGCGGCATATCCGGGGCCGCGACTACCTGCCCCGGCTGGTCCGGGTGGAGTGCGATGGGTGGGCCGACCGCGTCAGCGCGAAGATGCTCAACGGCCAAGCTGTCACCGACTGGGCCGAGCGCATCGAACACCTGGCCCACGGCTTCGGCGCGCCCTCCTGCCGGGTGGCGGTAGCTCGGGCCGGGCGGCTCGTGCTCACCTTCCCCCGGCGCGACCCCCTCGCCGAACCACTGCCCGCCATCCCTATCCCTGAGGTCGCCTCGGTCGGGCCGGTCGAGATCGGACGATGCGAGGACGGCACACCGCTGCGGCTCAAGGTCCACGGCACCCACGTCCTGATCGCCGGAGCCACGGGCGCAGGCAAAGGCTCCTACCTGTGGTCGACAATCCGCGGCCTCCTCCCTGCGATCCAGGCCGGGCTGGTGCAGGTCTGGGCGCTCGACCCCAAGCGGATGGAACTGTCCTTCGGCCGTCCCCTGTTCGGCGCCCGGTACGCGGCCGACCCAAAGGAGTGCGCCGACCTGCTCGACGAGGCCGTGAGTGTGATGCAGGAGCGGGCCGACCGATTCGCTGGCCTCCAGCGCTCCCACACCCCGACGCCTGCCGACCCGTTCGTCCTGGTGCTCGTCGACGAGGTGGCGTTCCTGACCGCCTACCAGCCCGACAAGCAACTCCGTCAGCGCATCACGGCGGCCCTGGCCACCCTGACCACGCAGGGCCGGGCGGTCGGTGTCGGGGTCATGGCGGCCTTGCAGGACCCGCGCAAGGAGGTCATGAACATCCGCAACCTGTTCCCCGACAAGATCGCGCTGCGGCTTGATGAGTCCGAGCAGGTGGACATGGTCCTCGGCGACGGCGCGCGCGACCGGGGCGCACTGGCCGACCACATCTCACCGGTCCCGGAGCTGGGGGCGGGCGTCGGCTACGTCCGGCTGGAGACCTCCCCTGACCCGGTGCGAGTCCGGGCCGCCTACGTCTCTGACGCCGACATTCGCACCATGGTCGCTGAGTTCGCGGGGGTGAGCCGATGATGCGCCTTGCCCACATCCTCGACGGCCTGCGCTGCTCGTGCTGCGGCGCGCTCGATGTGCTCTGGCTCGACCCGGTGCGCGGGATCGTCGAGTGCCACGAGTGCGGCCAGAAAGCCACCGTCATCGTTGACGGCCTCGACCTGGTCGACGCCCTCGACGGGTGCGGGGGTGACTGGTGACCGACCCGCAGGACCGCTCCACCCCTCGCGCCGTCCGGATGGCTCAACCGCTGGCCCGGGAGGTCGTGGAAGACATCGCCAAGCAGTACGGCGTATGCATCCGGCCGGTTCCGCTCCGGCGGCAGGACATCCTCACCGGACAAGTTGAGGTCATCGACGTGCCCTGTGGGGCCACCTTGGAGAGCAAGTGCCCGCCGTGCGCCAAGCGCAACCGGCAGCTCCGTAGGGCGCAGTGCCGGGAGGGCTGGCACCTCGACCACGAGCCCGTGAACCTCCCCGACAACGCCGACGAGTACCAGCGTCACCTCGTCGAGCTGCGGGCCGACGCCCAAGCCTGGCGGGACGAGGTCGACAAGGCCGGCGGCGACACCACCGACCTCGACGCCGCCATCGAGGACCTGGACGAGGAAATCAACCGCGCGGGCATGCGCGGCAACGTCCTCGGCCGCACCTCGGGCAAGCGCTCCCGCTCGACCAAGCGGCGGCAGGACGCGCCGGACCTGCCCAAGCGGCAGATGACCAAGACCACGCTCGGGCGGACCTTCACCGGCTCGGACGGCAAGACCTACCGCCCGTCCATGTTCGTCACGCTCACGCTGCCCTCCTACGGACGAGTCTTGGAGGGTGCGCCGATCGACCCGGACCGGTACGACTACGCGCGGGCGGCCCGCGATGCGCTGCACTTCTCCAAGCTCGTGGACCGCTTCGTGCAGAACCTCCGCAGGGTCGCGGGCTACGACGTGCAGTACTTCGCCACCGTCGAACCACAGAAGCGGCTCGCGCCGCACCTGCACATGGCGATCCGCGGGACCCTGCCCCGTGCGGAGCTGCGGCAGATCGTCGCGGCCACGTATCACCAGGTGTGGTGGCCGTCCACTGATGTCGTGCGGTTCGAGGGTGACCGCCTGCCCGTGTGGGAGGACGGGGCCGGCTACCTCGACCCCGAGACCGGGGAAGTGCTGCCGACCTGGGAACAGGCCCTCGACGCCCTCGACCAGGACGACGAGGCCGAACCCCTGCACGTGCTGCGCTTCGGCGACCAGCTCGACATTCAGAGCGTGCTCGCGGGCACCCCGGATGCCGACCAACTGATCCAGTACCTGTCGAAGTACCTGACCAAGTCCCTCGGCGACGCTCTCGGCACCGACGACCCTCGCCGCAAAGCACACGCCGAACGGCTGCTTGACGCGTTGCGGTTTGAGCCGTGCTCGCCGACGTGCCCGAACTGGCTGCGGTACGGGGTGCAGCCCAAGGGCGCCAAGCCCGGTATGGCTCCGGGCCGGTGCAGGGGCAAGGCGCACAAGCCGGATCACCTCGGTTACGCGGGGCGGCGCGTGCTCGTCTCGCGGAAGTGGTCGAACAAGACCCTGACCGAGCACAAGCAGGACCGCCGTACCTGGGTCCTGGAGGCCCTCGGCGTCGAAGATGAGCCGGTCGACCCTCACCGCTACGTCTGGCGACCGGTCAAGCCAGGTGATCCCGAGCTGGCCCCGATCGGCGTACGGCTGCTCCGCTCGGTCCACGAACGCCAGCGCTGGCGCAACCACATGAACCAACTCCAGGCCCAAGCCGAGGGCCGAGATCTTTCGGCAATTCAGTCCGCCGCGTGAAAGGAGGAACCCATTGGATCAACTGCTCACTGTCCCGCAAGCGGCGGCCCGCCTGAACACCTCGGTCCGCTTCGTCCGCCGCCTGGTGGCCGAACGGCGCATCGAGTTCGTGAAGGTCGGTCGCCACGTCCGCATCTCCGAGTCAGCGCTGGCCGCCTTCGTCGTCGCGGGCACGGTCGCGCCCCTGACGGCCCATGACGTCACCGGGAGGGCGGCCTGATGGCCAACAGAGACGGTCACCGCCGTTTCGGCAACATCCGCAAGCGAGAGTCCGGGCGCTACCAGATCCGCTATCCCGGCCCGGACGGTCGGATCCGCACCGGGGCCGAGACGTACGAGCGCAAGAGCGACGCGGAACGAGCGCTCTCGCTCATCGAGGCGCAGATCATCAAGGGGGAGTGGACCGACCCGGATCGCGGCAAGGTCAAGCTCCGCGACTACGCCGAGAACTGGATCTCCCAGCGTCCGGCCCTGCGCCCCCGCACTGTCGATCTCTATAGGTGGCTGCTCAACAAGCACATCACGCCGTATCTGGGTGCGGCCCAGCTCGGCAAGCTGTCGACGGCCATGATTCGGCAGTGGCGGGCCGACCTGCTCGGCAACGGCGTCTCGGTCTCGGTGGCGGCAAAGGCGTACCGGCTCCTGCGGGCTGTGCTGATGACGGCGGCCGAAGAGGACCACATCATCCCGAGCAATCCATGCCGAATCCGCGGGGCAGGTGACGAGCACCCCGAAGAACGGCCCGTGCTGACCGTGGCTCAGGTTCTCGACCTGGCGGACCGGGTCGGCCGTCGTCCTGTCGGCAATGTCCGCAAGCTCAAGAACGGGGCATACCGGCTGAGGTTTCAGCGGCACGGAGAGATGCGGTCGCACCCTGAGATTTTCACCACACGAGGTGAGGCGGAACGGGTGCTGTGGAAGATGGGCGCGGACGGGCGGGCCGACTGCACCCAGGACAGACGCTTCCGCGCCCTGGTCCTGCTCGCTACCTTCGCGAGCCTGCGATGGGGTGAGGTGAGCGCGCTTCGTCGCGGTGATCTCGACCTGGAGGCCGGGACCGTGCGCGTTCGGGCGGCCTTCGTCGAGCGCTCCACGGGGGAGCTGGTTCTCGGCCCGCCCAAGTCCAAGGCGGGCCGGCGGGTGGTCGGCATCCCCGAAGGGATCATTCCGGCCCTGCATGAGCACCTGGCGACCTACGTCCAGGACGAGCCGGGCGCGCTCGTCTTTCCCGGTGCCAAAGGCGGGCCGCTGCGGCGTAGCGGCTTCAACACCCGGACGCGCTGGGTCGATGTTGTGAAGGACATGGGCATGCCGGGTCTGCACTTCCACGACCTGCGGCACACGGGCAACATGCTCGCGGCCGAGTCGGGTGCGGGGCTCAAGGACCTCATGGCCCGGATGGGGCACGACAATGTCCGGGCGGCCATGATCTATCAGCACGCCGTACGCGGCGCGGACAAGGTGATCACCGATGCGATCAACAAGCAGCTCCAGGCGCGGGACGTGGCCGACGAGATGCCCGCAGGTTGATCCACGGAGCTAATGGCCCGCTAATGGCCCGCGAAGATCAAAGAGCCTCGGAAACAATCAAGGCCCGGGTTGGGATGTGCTCCCTGACCTGGGCCTTCTCGCTTGGAGCGGGTGACGGGAATCGAACCCGCGCTGTCAGCTTGGGAA
>NZ_JADBGC010000062.1:2500-5319 GCF_014892245.1 Microbispora sitophila
CGCTCTGGGAAGGGCGGCCGTAGACCGTGATAGCCGGGTAGGCGAAATCTTGCCGACTGCTGGGAGTGTTCCCGAGTAGCACGGGGCTCGAGGAATCCTGTGTGAATCTGCCAGGACCACCTGGTAAGCCTAAATACTTCCTGGTGACCGATAGTGAACGAGTACCGTGAGGGAAAGGTGAAAAGCGCCCCGGTGAGGGGTCGTGAAATAGTACCTGAAACCGTGTGCCTACAAGCCGTAGGAGCGTAGTCGTCTTCGGGCGGCTGTGATGTGACTGCGTGCCTTTTGAAGAATGAGCCTGCGAGTTATGGTGTGTGGCGAGGTTAACCCGTGTGGGGGAGCCGTAGCGAAAGCGAGTCTGAATAGGGCGTTTGAGTCGCATGCTGTAGACCCGAAGCGGGGTGATCTACGCATGGGCAGGTTGAAGCGTGGGTAAGACTGCGTGGAGGACCGAACCCACCAGGGTTGAAAACCTGGGGGATGACCTGTGTGTAGGGGTGAAAGGCCAATCAAACTCCGTGATAGCTGGTTCTCCCCGAAATGCATTTAGGTGCAGCGTTGCGTGTTGCTTGCCGGAGGTAGGGCTCTGGATGGCTGATGGGCCCGACAAGGTTACTGACGTCAGCCAAACTTCGAATGCCGGTAAGTTGAGCGTGGCAGTGAGACTGCGGGGGATAAGCTCCGTGGTCGAGAGGGAAACAGCCCAGATCACCGACTAAGGCCCCTAAGCGTGTGCTAAGTGGGAAAGGATGTGGAGTCGCAGTGACAACCAGGAGGTTGGCTTAGAAGCAGCCATCCTTGAAAGAGTGCGTAATAGCTCACTGGTCAAGTGATTCTGCGCCGACAATGTAGCGGGGCTCAAGTACACCGCCGAAGTCGTGGCACCGCCGGCTGATTTGTCAGTTGGTGGTGGGTAGGGGAGCGTCGTGCGAGCCGGTGAAGCTGCCGAGTGATCGTGTGGTGGAGGTCGTGCGAGTGAGAATGCAGGCATGAGTAGCGAGTCAGAAGTGAGAATCTTCTGCGCCGGATGACCAAGGGTTCCTGGGGCAGGTTCGTCCGCCCAGGGTAAGTCGGGACCTAAGGCGAGGCCGACAGGCGTAGTCGATGGACAACGGGTTGATATTCCCGTACCCGCTGTGATGCGCCCATATCGAATCCAGTGATACTAAGGGTCCTTAGCCCGGTTGGCTCTTCGGAGCCGGCGTCAGGGTGAACGCCTGGCCTGATCTGGTAGTAGGTAAGCGATGGGGTGACGCAGGAAGGTAGCCCAGCCCGGGCGGTGGTTGTCCCGGGGTAAGCATGTAGGGCGAGAGATAGGCAAATCCGTCTCTCATGTGCCTGAGGTGTGATGCCGAGCCGATTGTGGCGAAGTGGGTGATCCTATGCTGCCGAGAAAAGCCTCTAGTGAGTGTCGCGGCGGCCCGTACCCGAAACCGACTCAGGTGGTCAGGTAGAGAATACCAAGGCGGTCGGGTGAACTGTGGTTAAGGAACTCGGCAAATTGCCCCCGTAACTTCGGGAGAAGGGGGACCTTTACTGGTGATCGGACTTGCTTCGTGAGCTGGTGGGGGTCGCAGTGGCCAGGGGGAAGCGACTGTTTACTAAAAACACAGGTCCGTGCGAAGTCGTAAGACGATGTATACGGACTGACGCCTGCCCGGTGCCGGAACGTTAAGGGGACCGCTTAGCCAGCACTTGTGTTGGCGAAGGTGAGAACTTAAGCGCCGGTAAACGGCGGTGGTAACTATAACCATCCTAAGGTAGCGAAATTCCTTGTCGGGTAAGTTCCGACCTGCACGAATGGCGTAACGACTTCCCCGCTGTCTCAACCACAGGCCCGGTGAAATTGCAGTACGAGTAAAGATGCTCGTTTCGCGCAGCAGGACGGAAAGACCCCGGGACCTTCACTACAGCTTGACATTGGCGTTTGGAGCGTCTTGTGTAGGATAGGTGGGAGACTGGGAAGCTCTGACGCTAGTCAGGGTGGAGTCATTGGTGAAATACCACTCTGGTCGTTTTGGACGTCTAACCCGCGCCCGTGGATCCGGGTGGGGGACAGTGTCTGGTGGGTAGTTTAACTGGGGCGGTTGCCTCCTAAAAGGTAACGGAGGCGCCCAAAGGTTCCCTCAGCCTGGTTGGCAATCAGGTGTCGAGTGTAAGTGCACAAGGGAGCTTGACTGTGAGACTGACGGGTCGAGCAGGAGCGAAAGCTGGGACTAGTGATCCGGCATCGGCGTGTGGAAGCGGTGTCGCTCAACGGCTAAAAGGTACCCCGGGGATAACAGGCTGATCTTCCCCAAGAGTCCATATCGACGGGATGGTTTGGCACCTCGATGTCGGCTCGTCGCATCCTGGGGCTGGAGTAGGTCCCAAGGGTTGGGCTGTTCGCCCATTAAAGCGGTACGCGAGCTGGGTTTAGAACGTCGCGAGACAGTTCGGTCCCTATCCGCTGCGCGCGCAGGAGACTTGCGAGGGGCTGTCCCTAGTACGAGAGGACCGGGACGGACGAACCTCTGGTGTGCCAGTTGTTCCGCCAGGAGCACGGCTGGTTGGCTACGTTCGGTAGGGATAACCGCTGAAAGCATCTAAGCGGGAAGCTCGCCTCAAGATGAGGTCTCCCACCACGAGAGTGGGTAAGGCCCCCTAGAGATGATGGGGTTGATAGGCCGGAAGTGGAAGCGCAGTAATGTGTGGAGCTGACCGGTACTAATAGGCCGAGGACTTGACCATGATGTGCTCGCGTTCACTATGTGATCTCAGAGACAGCAACCGCTTGTGAGTTGGTTGTGTGTTTCGTGGGGTTACGGCGGTCATAGCGG
>NZ_JADBGC010000063.1:0-4135 GCF_014892245.1 Microbispora sitophila
TCTCCGCACGGGTCGCCTCCGGCGCCGCCGGCGGCAGGATCGAGCTTCGCCGCGACAGCGTCACCGGCACCCTCATGGGCACCTGCGACGTCCCCGGCACCGGCGGCTGGCAGACCTGGACCACCGTGTCCTGCCCCGTCACCGGCGCGACCGGCACCCACGACCTCTACCTCAGGTTCACCGGCGGCAGCGGCTACCTGTTCAACATGAACTGGTGGCAGTTCACCGGCAACGACGGGCCCACCGCCAGCCCCACGCCCTCACCCCCGACGTCCCCCTCGCCCACGCCTCCGGTTTCACCGTCACCGTCACCCAGCCCGACGATCACGCCCACGCCGGACGGTGGCGCCTGCGGCGCGACCTACCGCACCACCAACACCTGGTCCGGCGGCTTCCAGGGCGAGATCACGGTGACGGCCGGCAGCGCGCCCGTCAACGGCTGGACCGTCAAGTGGACCCTGAGCAACGGCCAGACCATCAGCCAGGTCTGGAACGGCACGCTCAGCACCACCGGCTCGGCCGTGTCGGTGAGCAATGCCTCCTACAACGGCTCACTCCAGCCGTCCGCATCCACGACGTTCGGCTTCCTCGCCGGCGGCACCCCGTCGGCATGGTCCCTCACGTGCACCCCCGCCTGAGGACGACGGCGTCGTGCCTCCGACGGCGTACAGAACCGCCCGCGCGCTGTTCGCGTCCTGGAAGGGGCCGCCTCACCAGGCAGTGGAGTCGGCGCAGCTGAGCCGGCGGTGACGCGAGGGCGTGCTGCCGCAGGGCGCGGGGGCGTGCGGCAGCACGCCTTCCACACGGCGGCAGCACGTCACGCGACGGTCGATGCCCGAGTTCCCGGCCGTGGTCGCTCCTGACGGCGCCCGCTCTCGGCAGGCCTGTCGCCAGCCGATTTCGCCCGACCTCATCGAAAGGACCCTCATGAGCCGGCGAAGAGGAAACATGGCGCGCGTCGCCATGGGTGTGGTGGTCGCGCTCCTGTCGGCCGCGATGTCCCTGGTGGCCGTGTCGGCGGCGCGTGCGGCGGTCGGAATCACGATCAACGGTGGTTCCGGCGGCCGCACCTTCGACGGTGTCGGCGCGATCAGCGGCGGCGGAGGCAACAGCCGCCTGCTGGTCGACTATCCCGAGCCGCAGCGCAGCCAGATCCTCGACTACCTCTTCAAGCCGGGGTACGGCGCCTCGATGCAGATCCTCAAGGTCGAGATCGGCGGTGACACCAACTCCACCGACGGGGCCGAGCCGAGCCACCGGCACACCTCCGGCGACCTCGACTGCAACCGGGGATACGAGTGGTGGCTGATGGAGCAGGCCAAGGCCCGCAACCCCAACATCAAGCTGGTCGGTCTGGCCTGGGGCGCCCCGGGCTGGCTGGGAGGCGGCAACTTCTGGTCGCAGGACACCATCAACTACCTGGTCGACTGGCTCGGCTGCGCGAAGAACAGCCACGGGCTGACGATCGACTACCTGGGCGGCTGGAACGAGAAGGGCCGCGACCTCAACTGGTACGTCAACCTCAACACGGCGCTCGACTCCCGGGGCTTCGGCAACGTGAAGATCATCGCCTCCGATGACTGGGGTTTCGGCGTCGCCGACGACGCGGCGAACAACACCGCCTTCCGCAACGCCGTGGACGTGTTCGGGTCGCACTACGTCTGCGGCTACCGCGGCGCCCAGTCGAACTGCCCCAGCTCCACCACCGCGATCAACTCCGGCAAGGTCCTGTGGGCGAGCGAGAACGGCTCCGACGACTACAACGACGGCGCCAAGGCGCTGGCCAGGGGCATCAACCGGGACTACATCGACGGCAAGATGACCGCCTACATCAACTGGCCGGTCATCGCCGCGATCACCCCGAACCTGCCCTTCGCCACGATGGGCGTGGCGGTCGCGCCGCAGCCCTGGTCGGGGTACTACGCCATCGGCAAGAACGCCTGGGTCATGGCCCAGACCACGCAGTTCACCGCGCCGGGCTGGAAGTACCTGGACGCCTCCAGCGGTTACATCGGCGGCAACCGCAACAACGGCAGCTACGTCTCGCTGAAGTCCCCGAACAACTCCGACTACAGCACCATCATCGAGACGATGGACGCCACCGGCGCCCAGACGCTCAACTTCAACGTGACCGGCGGGCTGTCCACCGCGCAGGTGCACGTGTGGGCGACCAACCTCAACTCGGGGAACTCCGCCGACTACTTCGTCCACGCCGGCGACATCACCCCGGCCAACGGCGCCTTCTCGCTGACGGTCCAGCCGGGGTACGTGTACTCGATCACGACCACGACCGGCCAGGGCAAGGGCACCGCGACCAGCCCGGCCCGGGGCACGATGCCCCTGCCGTACTCCGACGACTTCGACTCCTATGCCGTGGGCCGCGAGGCGAAGTACCTCTCGGACATGCAGGGTTCGTTCGAGGTCGTGGGCTGTGGCGGTGGCCGGTCCGGCCGGTGCGTGCGCCAGATGGCCCCGCGCCAGCCGATCCTGTGGACCGGTGGTTCCCACCCGTACGCCCTGCTGGGTGACCTGAGCTGGAGCAACTACACCGTCTCCGCGGACGTGATGCTGGAGCAGAGCGGCTACGCCGAGCTGATCGGCCGCGCGGGCGCCCAGCACTCCTTCGGCCCCGAGGGACTGAACGCCTACTACCTGCGGGTGACCGACAGCGGCGCCTGGCAGATCATCCGCAACAACGTCGACAACGCGATGACGACGATCCGCAGCGGGAGCGTCGCCGGACTCGGCACGGGCCGCTGGCACACCCTGGCCCTGGGCTTCTCCGGCGGCACGATCACCGCGAGCATCGACGGGACGCAGGTGGCCACGGTCACCGACGGCACCTGGGGTGCGGGGCAGATCGGCGTGGGCACCAGCACCACCGAAACGGCCCAGTTCGACAACCTCACGATCACGCCGGGCCAGGGAGGCCCCGGCCCCGGCAACGGCACCGTGCTGCGCGGTCTGGCCAGCGGCCGGTGCGTGGACGTGCCGAACCAGTCGCAGACCAACGGCACCCAGGTGGCGCTGTGGGACTGCAACGGCGGAGCGAACCAGCAGTGGACCTACACCTCCGGCAAGCAGCTCCAGGTGTACGGCAACAAGTGCTTGGACGCCTACGGCCAGGGCACGAGCAACGGCACCCAGGTCGTCATCTGGGACTGCGGCGGCGGGGCCAACCAGCAGTGGAACGTCAACGCCGACGGCACCGTCACCGGCGTCCAGTCCGGGCTGTGCCTGGACGCCTACAGCGCCGGCACCGCCAACGGCACGAAGATCGTCCTGTGGGCCTGCAACGGCGGAGCCAACCAGCAGTGGAGCCGCAACTGACATGACACGGTCGCCGGTCGCGGCGACCTCTCCGTAACCGAAACAGAAGAAGGGAATGCGCGGCCCGGGATCCGGGCCGCGCATTCTTGACGAGGTGGTGAAGTGGCGGCCCGGGCGCGCCGCCGCGGTGTTGATCCGCGCGGCGGCCGCGACCCGGGCCTCGGTCAGATCGGCCACCAGCACTGCCGGCCGTCTGCCGGTTCCATCGAACACCCTTCACTGGGGCAGTGACCGCTGTGGACTACGCCACACTGCAGGTCACGCCGTTGAGGGTGAACGCGGTCGGTTTGCCGGCGTTGCCGGTGTGGGTGGCCTGGAAGCCGATCTCGGTGGACGCTCCGGGTGCCAGCGAGCCGTTGTAGCTCACGTTTGCCGCCGTGACCTGTCCGCTGGTGGGGGAGTAGGTGGCGTTCCATCCGTTGGTGATGGTCTGCCCGCCGGGGAGGGTGAAGACCAGCGACCAGCCGTTGACGGCCGAGGAGCCGGTGTTGGTGATGGTGAGGTTCTCGGTCAGCCCGTTGTTCCAGGCGTTCACGGTGGCGCTGACCCGGCAGGGGCCCGAACCTGCGGTGGGCGACGGGGACGGCGACGGCGTGCCGCTCGGCGACGGACTGGGCGAGGGCGTGGGCGATGGGGTCGGTGGCGGGCTGGGTGAGGGGGACGGCGACGGTGTGGTGCCGTCGAGGCCGAGGAAGGAGATGGCGTAGGCGAGCTGGCCGGCCATGGGGAGTTGGTGGCCGACGCCGGAGATGCTGATGCCTTCGACGGTGGCCTGGGTGCCGGTGTTGCCGTAGCGGGTGCGGGT
>NZ_JADBGC010000064.1:0-3767 GCF_014892245.1 Microbispora sitophila
GAACCGTTCGGCGAGATGGCATGAGACGCCTGCGGGGTGTCGTCCTGGTCGGGTGCCTGTTCGAGGATGACGTGGGCGTTGGTGCCGCTGATCCCGAACGACGAAACGCCCGCACGTCTCGGGCGGCCGGTCTCGGGCCAGGGGCGTTGCTCGGTGAGGAGGCGGATGGTGCCGGTGGTCCAGTCGACGTGGGGGGTGGGCTGGTCGATGTGGAGGGTTTGCGGCAGCAGTTTGTTGCGGATGGCGTGGACGGTTTTGATGATGCCGGCGACGCCGGCGGCGGCTTGGGCGTGGCCGATGTTGGATTTGAGGGAGCCGAGCCATAGGGGGTGGTCGGCGGGGCGGTTTTGCCCGTAGGTGGCCAGGAGGGCTTGGGCTTCGATGGGGTCGCCGAGGGTGGTGCCGGTGCCGTGGGCTTCGACGGCGTCGACGTCCAGGGGGCCGAGTCCGGCGTTGTCGAGGGCGTGGGTGATGACGCGTTGTTGTGAGGGGCCGTTGGGGGCGGTCAACCCGTTGGAGGCGCCGTCTTGGTTGACGGCGGTGCCGCGGATGACGGCGAGTACCCGGTGACCGTTTCGGCGGGCGTCCGACAGGCGTTCGACCAGCAGCAGGCCCACGCCTTCGGCCCAGCCGGTGCCGTCCGCCGACGACGAGAAGGCCTTGCACCGCCCGTCCGGGGACAGCCCCCGCTGTCGTGAGAACTCGACGAACGTCCCCGGCGACGTCATGAGCGTCACCCCACCGGCCAGCGCGAGGTCGGACTCGCCCGACCGCAGCGACCGTACGGCCAGGTGCAGCGCGACCAGTGACGACGAGCAGGCGGTGTCCACGGTCACGGCCGGGCCCTCGAACCCGAAGGTGTAGGCGATCCGCCCGGACAGCACGCTGGCCGCGGTGCCCGTGATCAGGTAACCCTCGACTTCCTCCGGCGCGGGACCCGATGACTTCGCGTAGTCCTGACCGTTGGTCCCGGTGAAGACCCCCGTGCGGCTGCCTTTGAGGGTGGTGGGGTCGATGCCGGCGCGTTCGAGGGTTTCCCAGGCGACTTCGAGCAGGAGGCGTTGCTGGGGGTCGCTGGCGAGGGCTTCGCGGCGGGAGATGCCGAAGAAGTCGGCGTCGAATCCGGCGATGTCGTGGAGGAAGCCGCCGTGGCGGGTGTAGGAGGTGCCGGGGTGGTCGGGGTCGGGGTCGTACAGGGCGTCCAGGTCCCAGCCGCGGTCGGCGGGGAACTCGGTGACGGCGTCGCGGCCCTCGGCGACCAGGTCCCACAGGTCCTCGGGGGAGGCCACCCCGCCGGGCAGACGGCAGCCCATCCCCACGATCGCGATCGGCTCCCGTTGCTCGTCCCGGACGTCCCGCAGTTCTTCGCGCGTCTTGTGCAGTTCCTCCGTCACGCGTCGGAGGAGACGCCGGATCTGGTCGTCGCTCACAGGTTCGCCTTCCATGGGCCGGGGTGGGGCAAAGGGAACAGGTCAGGAGATGCCGAGCTCATTGCTGATGAAATCGATGAGCTCGTCGTCGGAGGCCGAGGACAGGTCGGCGGTCGCCGCGGGGCGCTCGTCGGGCTGGGTCTCCCCGAGAAGCTCCGCCAGGCGCCGCAGCCGGTCCGCCGCGGCCTCTCGATCGGACGGGGAGACCGTCTCGCCGAGCAGCGTCTCCAGCTCACCGAGCTTTGCGAGCACGGCGGCGACGGGCGGCTCAGGATCGGGCAGCAGCACGTTGAGCAGGTGGTCCACGAGCCCGGCGGGCGTCGGATAGTCGAACACGAGCGTGCTCGACAGCGGCGTCCCGGTCAGCCGGGTGAGGCGGTTGCGCAGTTCGACGGCCGACAGCGAGGTGAACCCCTGGTCGCGGAAGCCCCGGTCGTCGTCCACTTCGGCCGCCGAGCCGTACCCGAGCACGTCGGCGATCTCCGCGCGGACCAGCGCGCGCAGCGTCGGCCGTCGCTCGGGTTCCGGCAGGCCCGCCAGCCGCGCGGGGAGGTCCGGCTCGCCGCCTGAGGTCTCCGCCGCGCTGGGCGCCGCCGCACGGGCCTCGGGCAGCTCGGCGAGCAGCGGGTGAGGCCGTACGGCGTGCACCGTCGCCCAGTCCGCGCGGGCGACGACCAGCCGGGTCTCTCCGGCGGCCACCGCCTCTTCCAGCGCCGACACGGCGAGATCGGGGGCCATGGGCGGGAAGCCGCTTCGCCGCAGTCCCTCCCTGGCCTCCTCGCCGGCGATGCCCTCGCCATCCCAGTGCCCCCAGGCGACGGAGGTGGCGGGCAGGCCGAGCGAACGGCGGTGCTCGGCGAGGGCGTCCAGGAAGGCGTTGCCCGGCGCGTAGTTGCCCTGGCCCGGGTTGCCGATCAGCCCGGTGACCGACGAGAACAGCACGAACGCCGTCAGCGGAAGCTCCCGGGTCAGCTCGTGCAGGGCGAGCGCGCCGCCCACCTTCACCCGGTTCACCGCGGCCAGTCGCTCCGGCGTGAGTGAGCCGAGCAGGCCGTCGTCCAGTACGGCGGCGGTGTGGACCACGGCGGTCAGCGGATGCTCCGGCGGCACGGCGGCGAGCACGGCGGCGAGGGCGTCCCGGTCGGAGACGTCGCACGCGGCGACCGTCACCCGGGCGCCCAGCCTCGTAAGCTCGGCGTGCAGGTCCTCCGCGCCGGGAGCGTCGAGCCCCCGCCGGCTGACCAGCAGCAGGTGCGGGACCCCGCGCCGGGCCAGCCGCCGGGCCACATGAGCACCGAGCGCGCCGGTGCCGCCCGTGATGAGCACGGTCCCCGCCGGCGCCCACTCCGCTGGCGTGGCCTCCCGGCTCGGTGCGGGAACCAGCCGACGGGCGAGAAGTCCCGAGGCGCGCACCGCGAGTTCCGACTCGCCGTGCGGTCCGGTCAGCGCGGTCACGGCGTACGCGACGCTCCGCCCATCAGGCGGCGACCCGCGCAAGGACCCGTGCAGGGGCTCGTGCAGTGGCGGAAGGTCCACGATCCCGGCCCACCGCTCGGGCCTCTCGGCGGCGATCACCCCGCTCAGGCCCCACGCGAGCCCCCCGGCCGGATTCGGCACCCGGTCGGACGGCGCCGCCGCGACCGCGCCGCTCGTCGTGAGCCAGAGCGGGCCGTCGATCGCCGCCGCGTCCAGCGCCTGCAGCAGAGCGATGTCCTGGCCCTCATAGGGGGTACCGTCCAGGCCGAGCAGGGATACGACACCGGTGAACCGTTCGCCGGTCCGTACGGAGGTGAGCGACGCCACCAGGGAATCCCGGTCGGCCTTCCCGCCGACGACGGCCTCCGTCACCTCGGCGCCGCGCTCCTCCAGCACGTGTTGCAGAGCCTTCGCCCAGGCCGCTGCCGTCTCCCACGCCGTACGGACCAGCAGCCAGCGGCCTCCGGACCGGAGCGCGGGCTCCTCCACCGGCCGCCAGACGACGCGGTAGCGCCACGAGTCCAGCGTGGTCCGCGCGTCCCGGGCGGCGTGCCACGAGGCCAGGACCGGCAGGGCGTCCCCGAGCGACCGCCGTACGCGCTCGGCTTCCGCACCCAGGGTGCCGACCAGAGCGTCGAGGTCGCCGCGGCTGACGATGTCCCAGAAACGCGCCTTTCCGTCGTCGTACGGCCCGCCCTGGCCGGACTGCGGCGGGCTCACCCAGTGCCTGCGTCGCTGGAAGGCGTAGGTGGGCAGGTCGATGGTGGTGGCCTGGCCGTGGAGGGTGGTCCAGTCGACGGGGGTGCCGTGGGTGTGGGCGTGGGCGGCGGCGGTGACGGCGGTGTGGGGTTCGGGGCGGTC
>NZ_JADBGC010000065.1:0-3696 GCF_014892245.1 Microbispora sitophila
CGTAGACGCGCAGCTCACCGGCGCTGGTCGAGGTCCACTGCTGGTTGTTCTGGCCGTTGCAGTCCCAGATCTGCACCTGAGCGCCGTTGGCCTGCGACACCCCGCTGACGTCCAGGCACCGCCCGGAGCCCACACCCTTGAGCGCGCTCGTCGCCGGCGGAGGGCCGCTCGGTGAGACGGTCGGTGAGACGGTCGGCGAGGGAGAGGGCGAGGTCGGCGGGGTCGTGTCGAACTGCGTCAGGAACTTCCACGCCTCGCCCGAGGTCCAGGTCCTCCAGCCGTCACAGGTGCACCCGTCGATCGGGCCCGGGGTGTGGCCCCCGTCGAACGCAGCCCACACGACCGGGTACCCGGCCCGGCACCCCGAGTAGGCGGTGACGATGTGGGTCAGGCTGCCCGACCTGGGCTCGGGCGGATTCTGCGCGGTGCAGCCGTTGTTCCTCACGAACGTGTCACGCAGCCCTCGCCCCGTAGAGATGTTGAGCACCGGGTCCCCGATGCCGTGCACCCCCATGTACGCGATGGGCTGGGTGCCGCCGTTGCACCCGCTGAGCTGCGCGCCGGAGTAGACCACGACCGCGCGGAAGACCGTCGCCCGGGCGCAGGCGAGCGCGTAGCTCATACCGCCGCCGTAGCTGAAGCCCGTGGAGAAGATCTGGCTGGTGTCGACGCACAGGCCGGCCTCGATCTGCCTGAGCATGTCGTCGACGAAGGTCAGGTCCTGGCCGCCGGGGTTGGCCCAGCCGTTGCCGTTGCCCTGGGGCGCAACGAAGATCGTGCCGTTGTTCGCGGCGTCCGCCAGGCGCCTGAGTCCGTAGTACGACCAGTTGTACCCGTCGGTCCCGCCCGAGTCGACGTCGTTGGCGGTGCCGCCGTTCCAGTGGAACCCGAAGATCAGGCGGTAGGGGCGGTTGCTGTCGTAGTTGGCGGGCACCCGCAGGATATAGCTGCGGTTCTGGCCGCTGCTCACAATCGAGTGCGTGCCACTCGCCAGCGTCGGGGCCTTGCCGCATCCGGCGGTCGCCGCGGCGGCCACGGCGCTGTGCGTGGCCGACGTCGTTCCGCCGAGCGCCGTGCCGCTTATGCCCAGAACGAGAAGTGCTGCCGCCGCGATTGCGGCGAAAAGGGATTTGTGACTCAACATACGCAACTCCATGCGCGGTTAGGGGATCAGCGGTAGCCGGCGGCGACGATGTCGGCCTGTACGGCGTTCTCGGTGGCGTCGGAGGGGTAGCCCGCGACCATCGCTCCTTCGTAGAAGGTGCCGGCGCTGAGGTTGGCGCCGCCATCGGGCTTGCAGCAGTCGCCGCCGCTGCCCAGGACGATGGCACCCTGCTTCTTCATCGGGCTGTAGCCGGGGGGAAGCGCGCCGTCGTAGAGGGTGTACAGGGTGCCGGACTGCGCGTTGCTGCCCTTGATCGCGAATCGGCTGGTGCCGTTGTTCTTCAGCGTGGCCGTGACGAACTTGCTGGCGAAGGCTCTCTGGTTGGGGTTCCAGGACTGGCTTCCGCCGGGGTAGAGCCCCCATTCGAGGTCGGCCTGGACCCAGGGACCCGATCCGGAGCATCCGCCGAACCAGCAGCTCGTGCCGAAGTAGATGGCGTCCATGGCGCCGGCGGCGTCGGCCTTGCGGGTGGTCTCGCTGTTGCCGTAGTCGAAGCAGCAGCCGCTGTTGACGTGCGTGCCGCTGGTCACCATGTACATGCCCTCGGGCGCGCTGCCGGTCGGCACGCCGGTCAGGTGACCGTCCCGCCAGTAGCTGTTGCCGGGGTTGATGTACAGGGAGTAGGCCTTGTTGCCGCCCACGGACAGCGACTCGGTGGTCGCGATCGCGGGCTTGCTCTGCGGGGACCCGGGGACCACGCTCGACCCCTGGTACCACAGGTCGTTGCCGCGCCCGGACTGGTCGTACACGACGGTGACGACGCAGGTGGTGCCGGCGCAGAAGGAGTCCTGGGCCGCGGCGTTGGCGACGCCGCCCGCGGTCAGGACGCCGATGTTCCTGGTCGCGTTGTCGGAGGAGCGCCGCACCTGGTACAGGTTGCCGTTGTAGGCGTTGTAGAGCGCCCGCGTCGTGCTGTGGGCGGCCACACACGGCGTGCCTCCGGCGGCGTAGATGTCACACGGACGCGAGCCGGGGGGCGGCGGGCTCGGCGACGTGGGCGGGCTCGGTGACGTGGTGGGCCCCCCTGCGACGGTCCATTTCTGGTTGCTCTGCCCGTTGCAGGTCCACAGGGCGACCGCGGTCCCGTTGGCCGTGCCCGCCTGGTACACGTCCAGGCACAGTCCGGACTGGACCCCGGTGACGGATCCGTCGGCGTTCTGGCGCCACTTCTGGTTGGCCTGCCCGTTGCACGACCAGATGACCACCTTCGTGCCCGGCGACGTGCCCTGGCCGTACGCGTCCACGCACCGCGTGCCGCCGAACGTCCGCAGCTCACCGGCCGAGGTGAACTCGAACGCCTGGTTGGCCTGGCCGTTGCAGTCCCAGATCTGCAGGGCGGCGCCCAGCGCATCGGTGTTGCCCGCCACGTCCAGGCAGCGCCCCGACGACGCGCTGACCAGCGGCGCCACCGCCGCCGATGCCGGTGCTGACCATGTCAAGGCGGTGGCGAGGAGGGCCGCGAGCGCTGCCATGAGGCAGGCTACGACGGCCGCCGGTGAGCGCCGCCCGCGAGCCGCATGGCCCGACAAGTCAACGGACGAAGAACCCATTGCTTTCACTCCTTGGGGGGAAGGCACGGCGGAGACAGCCACGTGCTGAATCCGGGCAGCCTCGCCGGAGCCGGCGATAGGCGGTCGTGTCCCATGCGGCGGGTCGCTGTGGGAACAGCCCGCAGTGGACGGCTGGGCCGTGGGAGCCGACCGCTCCTCGATCCGTACGCTCGGTGCCGATCCGGCGTCGTCCGTAGCGTGGAGACCGAGGCGATGTCGGGTCCCGGTCGCGGACCCGATCCGCGCGAAGGCGCATACACGAAGGAGGAAGGGGTCGCGGGCAGCGGGTGAGAAGTCCGGCTGCAGCCCGGAACGCCGACGGCGCGCCTCACGCCGTCGTACGCGGCGAGCCGCGACGTCGGTGGATCACCATCCAGGTCACACCGCATCGGCGAGCGTCTGTTCTGAACCTCGTCGCAAAAGGTCACGAACCGATTCGCCTCGACCGGGCGACGGAACCCAGCCCCTTATTGCCTCCTGGCGGCGATTACAGGCTTTGTTAGCGCTAACAGATCAACAGAGACTTGGCTTGATCCTTCCTGCCGGCGGATTGGGGGGTGGCGGGATGCAGCGAAGCAAATACGACCGCCGACGCGCGTGTCAAGAACCTCGTTCCCCTTCTTACCGGCCCGCGCAAGGGCCTGGAGTCCCTGCCGCGGCTCTCAGCAGGGACGCTCACGGTCCCCTGCCGGTCGCGCGTGAATGAAAGATTCACAGACCGCCTCGAGCGGACCGGTGCCCTCAGCCCGTCCACGACCCAACCATGATCACAGCATCGAAACGCTTCGCATCCGTGGCTATGGAGGCACTCCAGCGGCGGGGACGGCTGGACGGCTCAGCCGGCCGAGCGGAACAGGCGTTGCTGGATCTCTCTGCGGTAGTCGTCGAGTGTGTTGTCGATGTGTGTGGCGGCGGCGTGGGCGGCGGCTTCGGGGTCGCCGGCGCGGATGGCCTGGTAGATGGCGTCGTGTTCTTCGACGG
>NZ_JADBGC010000066.1:0-3016 GCF_014892245.1 Microbispora sitophila
CGGCCTGTAGGCCGGGTCTAATTTCGCATGCTCACTACCTGCGCGGATCCACCCTGCACCACAAGTGACCTGCGATAACGCTTCCGTTCTTTGCCATCGCTTGCCAGCGTTTCCGGAACGCGTGTGCCCCCGATGTGCCCCCCAGCCGGGCACGCCTTCGAGCTTCAAGCTCCTGCGAGTGAAGGTGGGCGAGCCGCCGCCCGCTCCAGGCTCGGTCAACCATTCAGTCTACGGCTCAACCAACCTGTAATCAGAAAATGTCACGCCCCACTTATCGGGCTTTACGTCACATTCGTAGATCAGTCCCATCAAGTCGCACTCCGGCACTCCTAGTCGCTCTGCAAGCCGGTCCGCCCGCTCCTCCCGGGGGCCAACAATAAGACCCTCCCTGTCAGGAGTAACCACGACGAACGCACCCTTTCGCCCCGTCACGCGATATCTCATAACTTTACGACGCATTAAGAGCCTTGCAATTTTGCCGTTCATCCAACTCCTCGCGAATTGCACATCTTGCACTTACGATATCTCAGGTGAAGCCGCCCTATCATTGACATGAGGGGGCAAACCGGATCGTTACGCGAGCGCCTCGCCCTGATCTCTCGTCTGCCGTCGACCCATCGCGAAGCGACAGCGGGCCGGGGACGGAGGGTCAAGCCCTGCCTCGCGTGTACCTGCCTCCCGGTGACCTTCCTCGCGCGCTGGTTGTCCTGCCGGCACGGCTGGGCTTGACCTGGAGGAGCCGGGCTGCTGGGCTCTGCCTGGGTCGATGGCGGGCGAGCGATCAGGACTTCCAGCCCAGCCACCTACGGCGCGAGCTATGCGCGGCCCCCTCTCGGAGTCGGAGGCCCCGGGGTTTGGGGCAGCGCCCCAAGGTCCTGTCTCCTGCACCTTCTGCCCCCGCCCCCTCCCTGCCTCTCACTTCCTCTCCCTCGTCTGCCAGCGTCGCCCTCATGGTCTCCGGGTTCTTCGGCGTCGTGGTGCCGCTCATAGCCAACGACCCTGTTCACCACTTGGGGAGAGAGATCACTCCTCGCACATTGCCGCTTGCCGCCATCGGTTGAACACCGCGCCGCTTGTCGGCGCAGGGTGCGCGCCGCCTGCCGGCGGGACCGGCCGGAGAGCCGCAGCCCGCCGGCGGGGCGGGCGCGCGGCCCAGCGGGAGACACAACCTGTGTCCGCGTGCCTTCCCCCTCGGAAGTGCGGGCCGTGATGGCTTCTGGCTGCGCTGTGCCTCCCACCGTCGTTCGACCCCCTCACGGTGTCACTGGAAGACAGCTCAGGAAACAGCCCTCTCCTCTGCCGATCCCTTCCCCGGCGGGTCCTCCTCCTTGGTGGCCCGCCTTCTGCTCTGGATCGTCGAGCCTGCTATCCCCTCGCGCATCCTCCCCGCGATGTCTCCCCTCCCCCTTCCACCGCTCCCCGCCGAAGGCGGCTTGAAGACGTAAGCGAAGTCGTAACACGATCACTCGGGGCCGGACAGCTCCGTCATGCTCGTGATGAGAAGGTCCGCTCCTGCGGCTGCAAGGGCTTCTTCTTTCGAGGGCCTGTTGACGAACCCTACTGCGGTGATATTCGTACTCTTGCAGACTTCCATGTCCGTCGTGGAGTCCCCCACCAAGACCGTGGCGTCCTCTGCGGCTTCAAGGTGATAAAGCGCCTGCCGCACCAGATACGGATTCGGCTTCATCAGTCGAGGGTCTTTGCTTGCCCGAGCCGAGATGTGTTTGACCGCCCATAGTATCCCGGCAGTCTCCAAATAGGCCGCAACCGCAGGAGCGGAATTGTTGCTCACTATGGCAACAGGCTTCCCTTTTTTATGCAGGTCGCGAAGTAGGTCTAGCGCTCCGGGAGTAGGGCGCGCTGTTGAAGCTGCCTTCACCTCAAGGGCCGTTAGGAGATCCGAGGTCGCCTTGTTCAGCTCCTCACTTAGCGACGCGCTGAAACGGAAGACCTCAAGGGGATCGTCCTGTCGTTGGACATGCTCCGGGATCGTCACCCCAGCACTCTTGAGCATGCGCCGAAGTCGCGCCGCAACTTCGGGAGCGGGAAGGCCGGCGAAGATGTCGCAGATCGGTCCGTCGAAATCAAGCAGCACATACCGCACCCTTTGCATGAGGTCCTGCGCAGCTTCGAGCCCTGTTCGCACCATCACGGGGCGGACCGCCCAACGCTGGTCCATACGCTGTTGAACCACGCTCGGGCTTGCTTGACGAACTCGCCGGACGTGGAGACCGCCCCGTCGCTGACAGCGAAGTGGAAGAGCTCGGCGTCTTTGCCCATGAGGTCATACATGGGGAGAGACTCGCCCTTCACGGTTATTGTATGCTCGATTACTGGATAGAAGCCAAAGAAAGCCTCTTCTTCGTTAAGCACGTACAATTTGAAGCGCGACGGTTCTCCAAATACGCGAACTTCAACTTTAGCCGATTCGATTAGGCCCAGCTCTTGCAGTTCGTGAACTGAGTCGATGATTGCTTGCGCATGACGGGAAGAAATACGCTCGGCGCGCTCACGAAACAGCGGCTCATCTGCAAGGGTGTCTACCCGGCTCGGCAGTGACCACGGGTGCCCAGTATCGGGAAGCAGCATTCGAACGGTAATGCTCTCCGGAACTATGCGGCCCGCCCGGATTTGATCGAGCGGTTCCTGTATTGCACCATGCAGGGTTTCACCAGAGAACCCGGCAAAGTCGATGGAGACTTTAGGCTGCTTGAACGCCTGTTCGATGTGCGGCCTCAGCCCGACAGGGCGGGCGGTCCGTTCCCGAACGAACACGCCGCTCCCCTGGCGCGAGATGACCAACCCTTCATCTCTTAGTTCTCGGATGGCCTGCTGAACGGTCATGCGCGCTACACCGAAGCTCTTCGCCAGCTCCGGGCCGGAAGGCAGCTTCTCTCCGGGCGCAAACTTCCTGGTCAGGATCGCGGCGCGTAGCTGATGAGCTACCTGGAGATAGGGCGGCCGGGGGTCTTCCGGGTCAAGTTCCATAATCTCCAGAGTACCCGGGGCTGACCAA
>NZ_JADBGC010000067.1:0-2858 GCF_014892245.1 Microbispora sitophila
TACAGGCCCCGGCCCTTCTGGGCGCGTACCCGGCCGAGCGCGGACAGGATCTTCACGGCCTCGCGGACGACGGTGCGGCTGGTTCCCAGCTGCCGGGCCAGGTCGTTTTCCGTCGGCATGCGGTCGCCCGGCCGCAGGCCCAGCCGGGCGATGAGCTCCAGCACCTGCTCGGCCGCCACCTCATAGCCCGGCCGGTATCCGCCCTCACGCTGAGTGTCGGTCACCGTGCTTCCTCCTCGCCGCTCCCTGCAAGAGTATGACTCTGTGGGCCGTGTCACCCGCGGACCGTCCGGGACGTGGCACCGTGAGTACGAAACATCGTCGCGATTCACACAAGGCGGTACGCCCGCGCGGGAGTGCCCGTGTGGATTTCCCCTGATCAGACAGTTCTGATCGTTACAACGACATGACGATTACATGCCTGCCGTGAAAATTAAGTGTTCTTAAGGTCTTGACGGGCCTCGGTGCTCGCACCGTAATTGGTACCTGAGCGCCCGGAGGACGTTTCTTCCGGGCTCCTGCGGCTGGACCACACGGCGGGTGTGTGGAGGCGCGTCGCATGCCTCGGCACCGTGGTCGGCCACGTCGGCTTCCATCACCTCACTCCACCCCGACCCCCTCGTGGTGCACGTGAGGCCGCACCATCATGGAGAAGCACGTGACCGATCGGATTGAGCATCCGTCCCCACCGGTCGCGGTGTTGAGACCGCTTCTGGTGGGTCTCGTCATCGCGGCGCTGACCGCGGCGATGGCAGTCGTCGCATCGGCCACCGCGGCCCACGCCGCCACCACGACCCTCTACGTTTCGCCCTCGGGCACCGGCAGCACCTGTTCGTCCGCCCAGCCGTGCTCGCTGTCGGGCGCGCAGACGGCGGTGCGGTCGCAGAACAGCTCCATGTCCGGCGACATCGTCGTGCAACTCGCCGACGGGGTGTACCGGCTCTCCTCACCGCTACGGCTGACCGCCGCCGACTCCGGCACCAACGGATATCAGGTCGTGTGGCAGGCGGCCCCGTCGGCGCATCCCGTCATCAGCGGCGCCAGGGCGGTCACCGGCTGGACGCTCGCCGACCAGGCGAAGAACATCTGGCAGGCCAACGTCGGCGCCGGGATCGACACCCGGCAGCTGTATGTCAACGGCGCCCTCGCCACGCGTGCGCGTACGCAGGTGAACCGGTCCGACTTCACCGCCAACGGCTCCGGGCTGAGGTTCGGCAACAGCGCGCTGAGCTACCTGAACAACCTGGCCGGTCAGAACCGGGTCGAGCTGGAGAGCGTCGGTTCGTTCACCGACCGGTACGTGCGGGTGCAGAGCATCAGCGGCAACTTCATCACGATGCAGCAGCCCAGCTGGAACAACAACATCTTCGGCTACGACGTGTTCACCAGCCCGCACCGGGCGGGTCCGCTCTACATCGAGAACGCCTACGAGTTCCTCGACTCGCCGGGTGAGTGGTACATCAACCCCACGACCGGCGTGCTCTCCTACATCCCTCTCGCCGGGCAGAACATGAGCAGCACCAGCGTGGAGTTGCCGGTGTTGCAGTCCCTGGTGAACGTCGGCGGCACCTACGACGCGCCCGCGCACCACATCACCTTCAGCGGCATCACCTTCGCCGGCACCAGCTGGCTGGGACCCAGCAGCAACCAGGGCTTCGCCGACCAGCAGACCGGCGCCTACATCGCGGGCAACTGGAACTGGCCCAGCGACCTGCCGAACTCCTGCCAGGAGGGCTGCCAGCAGTTCGAGGCCACCAGGCCGAACTGGTCCCAGATGCCCGCGGCGGTGCAGGTGTCGGCGGCCGACCACATCACCTTCACCGACTCGCAGTTCGTCAACCTGGGCCAGACGGCCGTGGGCATCGGCAACGACGCCAACGCGCACGCCAGCGGTGTCGGCCTGGGCGCCAGCGACATCACGGTCACCCGGTCGGAGATCGCCCGCAGCTCGGCCGGCGGCGTCGTGGTCGGCGGCGTGCGTGCCGACGCCCACCACCCCAGCGACCCGCGGATGGTCAACCGCAACATCACCATCACCGACAACCGCATCCACGACCTCGGGCTGGACTACCGGGGCATCGTCTCGGTCCTGACCACCTACGTCACCACCACCGACGTGTCCCACAACGAGGTCTACAACATGCCCTACACCGGCATGTCGATCGGATACGGGTGGGGCGCCAACGAGCCCGGCGGCAGCACCCAGTACGCCAACCGAGGTCTGTACAACTACCAGCCGCGCTACACCACGCCCACCACCGCGTCGGGCAACAAGCTGATCGGCAACTACGTGCACGACGTCATGCAGCAGATGACCGACGGCGGATGCATCTACACGCTGTCGTGGAACCCGAACGCGCTGATCAGCGACAACTACTGCCTGCGGACCAACGGCTGGTTCGGGCTCTACTTCGATGAGGGCTCCAAGTACTACACCGTCAGGAACAACGTCTTCTCCAACACCGGCACCTGGGCCACCGCCAACTACTGGGGCGGTGAGAACATGGGCAACTTCACCGTCACCGGCAACTGGTCGACCAACGGCAGCACCAACATCACCAACGGCGACCGCGGCAACATCGTCAACAACAACGTGACCGTCACCAACGGGCAGTGGCCCGCGGGCGCCCAGTCCGTGATGGCCTCCGCCGGAGTCCGCAACGGCACCTCCACACCCTCACCCTCCCCGTCGTCACCGTCGGGCAGCACCAGCGCCCTCAAGGGTGTGGGGTCCGGGCGGTGCCTGGACGTCAGCGGGGTGTCGCAGGCCAACGGCGCTCAGGTGCAGATCTGGGACTGCAACGGCCAGAACAACCAGCAGTGGACCTCGACCAGCGCCGGTGAGCTGCGCGTCTACG
>NZ_JADBGC010000068.1:0-2776 GCF_014892245.1 Microbispora sitophila
CCGGTGGCGCGGGTCATGCCGATCTCGCAGGTGCGGTTGACCGAGGCGTGCGCGGCGAAGCCGCCCTCGGTCACCGAGGCGGCCTCGGCGCGGGTGGCGGAGGCGGTCAGTTCCGGGTGCAGCAGCCCGCGGTCGCCGGCGAAGGCGCAGCACTGCCATCCCTCCGGGACGACGACCTCCTTCGCCACCGCCTCGGCGACCTTGGTGATGGCGGCGTCGAGGCCGAGCCGGACGGACGAGCAGGTGGGGTGCAGGGCGAGTGAGGCCAGCCTGCGGTCCTGGGGCGGCTGTGGCAGCCGCGGCAGGACGTGCTCGGCCACGAAGGTCACGGCGTCGAGCACCCGGACGACGGGCGCGGCCGCGACGCCCGGCCGTCCGGACCCCGCGGACGCCGGTTCTTCCAAGGCCGCCGCTGTGAGCCGTTCGAACCCTTCCGTGCAGGAGGCGGCGTCGCTGACGGCCGGGATCCGGCCGCCGTCGGTCGCCGCAAGGAGCGTCTCCCGCACCCGGCGGCGCATCACCTCATAGCCCCCGGTGAAGCCCTTGGACGACCATGGGGTGCCGCAGCACAGGCTCCCGACGCCCTTCGGCACGTGCAGCCGCAGGCCGGCCCGCTCGGCCAGCCGCAGGACTGCGGTCATGACGCCGGGCCCGCCGTCGGCGGGGGCGAACATGGTGTTCAGGCAGGACGGCACGTAGACGGCGTCGGCGCCGGGAGCCGGCGCGGCGCGCCGGGGAGTGCCGCCGCGTGGCAGGTCGCGGCTCCACTGGGGGACGGTGTCGGGGCCGGCGAGCGTGCGGGCGGCCCGGCTGGCGCCCTCGGCCAGGCTCGCCGGGGTGACCGCGGCGGCGTCCATCGCGAGGTCCATGGCCCGGGTCACCCCGTCCCAGTGCGTGGCGGCGCTCTTCCAGGCGGCCCGCGCGGCGCGGCCGTGACGGTCGGCGCGCAGGCGTTTGGTGAGGTCGCCGGTGTTGATCAGCACCGGGCAGGCGGTGGCGCACATGCCGTCCACGGCGCAGGTGTCGACGGCGTCGTAGCCGTACTCCTGGTTGAGCTGCCGGACCAGGGCGTGGTCGCCGGCCGCCTCGGCCGCGGCGATCTCACGGCGCAGCACGATGCGCTGCCGCGGGGTCGTGGTGAGATCCCGGCTGGGGCAGACCGGCTCGCAGTAGCCGCACTCCACGCACCGGTCGACCTCGGGCTCCACGGGGGCGACGGTCTTGAGGTCCCGCAGGTGCGCCTTGGGGTCGTCGGTGAGCACGACACCGGGGTTGAGGATGCCGGCCGGGTCGCACAGGTGCTTGACCTCCCGCATGACCTCATACAGCTCGTCGCCGTACTGGCGGCGCACGAACGGGGCCATCACCCGCCCGGTGCCGTGCTCGGCCTTGAGGGTGCCGCCACGCGACAGCACGGCGGCGACCATCTGTTCGGTGAACTCGGCGTAACGCTGCAGGCCGGTGCCGAAGCGCTCGTTCAGCATGAAGTGCAGGTTGCCGTCCTTGGCGTGCCCGAAGATCACGCTGCGCTCGTACCTGTGCCTCGCGAACAGCTCGGCCAGGTCGTCGCAGAGATCCGCCAGGGCGGGAACCGGGACGGCCACGTCCTCGAGCAGCGCCGTCGTGCCGCTGGGCCGGGCGCCGGCGACCGCGGCGTACAGGTTCTTGCGGATGCGCCACAGGGCCGCCCGGCCGGCGCCCTCCCCGCTGAGCCGGGCCGGGGCGGCCAGGTTCAGACGGGCGAAGATGCGCCCGGCCTCCCGCTCGCGTGCGGCGAGCAGCTGCGGGTCGGACTCCTGCCACTCCACCAGCAGCGCCGCCTGCTCGCGCACCTCCAGCGTCCGCAGCACCTCATCGGCGTGCGGGTCCAGCTGGGCCACCCGCAGCGACTCGGCGTCCAGCAGCTCCACGGCGGCGGGCCCCGCCGCGACGATCTCCGGCACCGCCGCCATCGCCTCCCGCAAGCTCGGGAAGACCAGCAGGCCGGTCGCGGCGAGGCGGTGCAACGGCACGGTCCGCAGCACGGCCTCGGCGACGAACCCGAGCGTGCCCTCGCTGCCCACGACCAGGTGGGCGAGGATCTGCGCCGGGGTGTCGTGGTCGAGGAAGCTGTTGAGGCCGTAGCCCATGGTGTTCTTGATGGCGAACTGCGCCTCGATCCGGCGCACCGACTCGGGATTGCCGCGGATCCGGTCGCGCAGCCGCTCCAGGCCCTGGGCCAGGGCGGGTTCCAGGGCGCGCAGCCGCGCGTCGGCGTCGGGCGCGCCGGTGTCGATCACGGTCCCGCTGGGCAGCACCACGACCATCGACTCCAGCGTCCGGTAGGTGTTGGCGTGGGTGCCGCAGGTCATGCCGCTGGAGTTGTCGGCCACCACCCCGCCGATCGTGCACGCCGACTCACTGGCAGGGTCGGGGCCCAGCCTGCGGCCGTACGCCGCGAGGCGGGCGTTGACCTGCCGCAGCACCGCCCCCGGCTGCACCCGCACCCGCTCCCCACCGTCAAGCACCTCCACCGAGCGGAAGTGACGGCGGGTGTCGACCAGCAGATGCTCACTCACCCCCTGCCCCGACAGGCTCGTGCCGCCGGACCGGAAGGTCAACGGCAACCCCGCCCGCATCAGCGCCGCCACCTGCCCGGCGCTCTCCGGCACCAGCACCGCCTGCGGAGTCAGCAGATAATGCGAGGCGTCGTGCGCCCTACCCAGCCGGTCACTCACCCGCGCCCGGCTGATCCCCGGCACGGCGGCCTCCACCGCCGCGAGCACGGCGGGATCCG
>NZ_JADBGC010000069.1:0-2689 GCF_014892245.1 Microbispora sitophila
GCAACCAGGGTTGGGTGAGAAGTGGGAATCGGAGGGTATCCCATAAGGACGACGTCGAATAGTACGAGACCGTTATCGATCCAGTCATCAAGATGACCTCCAATCTCAATGTGGTCGACTTTCTTGACGTCGTCTCTGCCCCAGAACTTCACGTGATTCATGTAGTAATTTAGATTGAAGTCTGACCGGATAAGAGCGAGATCTACCGTTGGGTCGCTGGGATACATAATCTCAACGCTCTCTAGATTAATATCTCCGTTTCCGGCTGGCGTAATTCCGATGAGTTCTCGATCTTCCAGTACATGTCGGGCCGTGACCAAGTAGCCATCGCCGATGTGAAATCCCGTACCTATGCCAGGCTGGCCATCTCTGCCAATCGTTTCGATCATAACTATGCATTGGGAGTAGAGCTGGAAAAAGCTCAACTGTAAATGATGGAATTCGGGAAACTCGTCCACTTGTTTGTCCTAGGTTTGCGCGGTTTGGTTCTGGGCGTGATCAAGCTTGTACTTTCTCTGGTCTGCGCCCACGGCGTACGATTTGATCGAGCTCTCAGCTATAGCAACTCAATCAAGGAGATCAGGGCGGCGAGCGGTCAAGGCTCGGCGGGCGGTCACATAGCGTTCGTGAAACTCTTCAGCAAGGGCTTCGCGACGGTATCGCTGGCGTAGGACGCGGTCCAGGTCTCCGGCTCGATTGACGAGATCGGTGAGCGACCTGCGCTCCATGTCGAATGCGGCCATGCCTTGCTCGACGGCGGCGTCTAGGTCTCCGCGTCGGGCGTGGACGATGCCGAGGTCTATGTGAGCGTCGGCGACTCGCATCGGTGCGTTGGATGTGCCGTCCGGGCGGGTGTGCATCTGGATCGTCTCCAGCGCGTGTTCCTCGGCCCGGTCGTTGTCCTCTAGCCATGTGTAGGCCGTGGCGGCGTAGAACACCCACTTGGCGTGGTCGAACACGAAGTGGTGATCCGGGTTCTCGGGAAGCGGGAGCTTGGCGAGGATGTCGGCCCCGCGCGATAGCGCCCTGTCTGCTTCGCGGCGGTCGCCAATGCGGGCCAAGCCGCGGGCCTCTTGCAAGGTGAGTTGTACCTGTGCGCTGGATTGGCCGGCGAGGGCCTGCCCTTGGCGGGCGGCGGTGACGACGTCTTCGTATCGGCCTTCGACCAGCGCGAACCATGCGGACATCTCGTGTGCCCAGCCCATGAGTTCGCCGTGCCCAACCTGGCGGCCCATCTCGTAGGCGGCCTGGCGGGCCGTCTCGGCTTCCTCGCGCTCGCCCAGGTCGTAATGAACGCAGCCGAGCAGGGCGGTAAGCCATCCGGTGATGACCAGCAATTCGCGGTGCTGGTCGAGGGTGATCCTGCCGGACAGGAGCCGGGTCACCTGGGCGAGGCGCTTTTGTGTCCGGTCCCGTAACGTCGCGGCGGGAACAACCGGGTAGGCGCGGCACAGCAGATCGACGGCTTCGGCGAGGGCTTCGAGGGTGCCGGTTCCGACGTCGGACGCCTGGAGCTGCTGGGCGAGTTCCATCGTGCCGTACAACTCGGCCTCGGCCCGTAGCGCGTCGACCGGCATGATGTGCGCCTCGATGAGGCGGCTATTGCCGCTGCCTCTCTTTGTGGGGGAGAAGCCGAGATCTTCGGGCTGTAGTCCGGTGGCTTGAGTCAGCGCGAGTCGAAATGGTGCGCGGGGCCAGGAGACTTCGCCGGCCTCCCATCGCCGAATGCGTTCTTCATCGACGGTGAGACGTTCCTTGATGCCCACAGGGGTCCGGTTGATCCGCTCGGCGAATTCGGCGCGGGTGAGCTGTTGCGCGTTGCGCCATGCGCGGAGTTGGACATTCGGGATGCTGTCTGGCATCTCGGGGTCTTCCTCCCGTCGGGGGTCATCAGGGGGTTAAGAGGGGGGCTTTTCGGGGGTCCTATCGCACTCGCTTTGCCGGTGGACTTGCCATCAACCAACCACGGTACGTCAAGCGGCTTCCCGCCACAGGGAACGCCGGATGAACGAGGAGATGGCGACGGTGACCCGGCCAGACGAGAACAGCGAGGCAAGACCCTGTCCTTCGTGTCGGGGACGTGGCACCAAGCGGTGCCATTCACGCCGTCAGCTCGTCGTCGGCGGCGAAACCAATGACGATCGCGACTCGGGTGGGGAGCGGGAGTGCCTCGACTGCCTCGGAAACGGCCGGGCCGAAGGGAGCGGAACATGAACCCGATCGAGGTTGCGGCGGTGGCCTACATGAACCGAAGCGACGAGGCGGACAAGCTCATCCGACTGCGTGACGCGCTGACCCGGCTCAGCATCAACGCTGAGCTGCGCGACAACAACACGGCGCTGATGGTCAACCCGCCAAGTGGGCGCGGCATGCCCGTGTGGGTCTTCGTCGGCTACGGCGGCCAGTACTACTCATGGAACTCGGCAGGCAGGCGGCATCCGGTGTCCGATCTGGAGGGCGCCGCGAAGGCGATAGCCGCCTACATCTGCCGCTGAAGCGGGCGCGGCGAGGCAGTTGAGCCGACGACGGGTCGGCAGCCATCAATCCCTGCCTCGTCGCGCCCTTGATCTCCGGCAGGGCCACAGTGACTCGCCCCCGTGTCCCCCCGTGTGGCCCTGCCGGTCCCCTCCGCCCGGACTGCGAGTGCAGCCGAACGAGGTGACAGAAGCATCGAGCCGGTCTAGGCTCA